>CAPOAR010000001.1:0-115805 GCA_948670295.1 uncultured Oscillospiraceae bacterium
CGGTCTTTACAATGCCGGGGCCTCCTGTTGCCATGGGCTGGCTCCGATGCCCAGAAAGCCCTTCTTGGCCCGCTCCAGGATCTCTACGGACACCTCGTCCCGGTCCAGGCCCAGCTGGGCCAGCGCACTGGCGACAGCCTCGTCCTCGGTTTTCCCGGTGACGTCAATAAATTTCGTCGTCATACAGAGTTCTTACTCCTTCTCGTCGTATCGGTCCTCCCGGTAGCTGCGCCCTCTGGCGTAGGGACGCTCGCCGATCCGACCGGCTTCGTTGGTGCTGATCTTCTTCTCAGGAGGCTTCTGGGGCTGTTTTTTGGGCTTCTTGGGCTCCAGCTCCCGCTGCTCAGCGGCCTTTTTCTTGGCCTCCTCCATGCGCAGCTGCCGGGCGGCGGCCCGCTTGGCCTCCCGCTCCTCCTCCTCCTCGTTGAGCTTCTTGGTGTAGAACCTGCCCAGCAGGGACTCCCGGATCATCATCCACAGACTGTTGGCAATCCAGTACACACCCAGGCCGGCGGGCATGCTGAAGCAGAACCACAGGCTCATCAGGGGCATCAGCAGGTTCACCATCCGCATGCTCTTCTGCTGCTCTGCGGACTGCCCGTTGCTCTTGGCCAGGATGATGGTGGAGACGTACTGGATGGCGGTAGCCAGGACCGGCACCAGCAGCAGTCCGATGACGCCCCACTCCCACTGAAAGCCGGAGAGGGCGCTGTTGGGCATCACGCTCAGGTCAATGCCCAGGAAGCTGTAGTTCACGGGGAACAGGCTTCCGCATCCCTCCAGCCCCTTCCAGTTGAAGTCGTTCCAGCGCTGGGAGACGAAGTCCACCAGCTGCACCTGCTCATAGGCGCCGAAGGCGCCGTTGCCCATGGTGTCGGCCACGTAGCCCATGCCCGCAGCCGTCTCCCGCAGGAGATTGCAGGCGGTTTCGCTCAGGCCCATGAAGTAGACCACGGGCTGGCGGATGATGGAGTACAGGGGGAGCAGGATAAACAGGGGCACGAAGGACCACAGGCATCCGCCCATGGGGTTCACGCCCTCCTCCTGGTAGAGCTTGGCCAGCTCCTCCTGGTATTTCTGCTGGTTTTTCGCGTACTGCTTCTGCAGCTCCGCCTGCTTGCCGGACAGACGGCCCATGCGGATCATGCTGCGCTTGGACTTCATCTGAAGGGGAACCATAATCAAGGTGATGACCAGGCTGAACAGAATGATGGACAGGCCGTAGGACTGGGTGATGGAGTACATCAGGCGCAGCAAGGCGGCAAAGGGTAGGGTAATCAATTTGCCCATTGACGGTATTTCCTCCACGTACATTGGGTTTCAGGGACGATAGGGGCCGCCATTCCGCCGCTGGAGGCGGCCGAGCGGCCACAGCGGACGCCTGGCCGGCTTTTCCGCCGGGGCGTCTTAAGAGCCTGCTTAATATCTCAACGAGTGCGGATTGGCGAGTGGATTTTTTGTCCAGCGAGGCAAAAAGCCGCAGCAATCCTGACGGATTGTAAGGGTTTTTAACGAAGTCTGGGCGGAAAATCCGCCGTCAAGACGTGCGCGGGGAGATATGAAACAGGCTCTTAACCTGGACAATCTTTCTCATGTGGAGAAGTTTCTGGTGGATGCGGGTTATTCCGGCGAACGATTCGCAAATCAGGTGAAAGATATTTGCGACGCACAGGTTGAGGTAGTAAAGCGCAGCGAATTACACAAGTTTGTCGTTCTGCCACGCCGCTGGGTGGTAGAGCGTCTTTTCGGCTGGCTCGACAAATTCCGCAGACTTTGGAAAAATTGTGAACGCAAACTTTATATTTCTGCTCAGATTCTCACGTTTGCCCTCATTGCCATCCTCATTAGAAGATTTTAAACAGGCTCTTAGACTGAATTTTGGCAAATAAACACATTTCAAAAAATGATGGGAGGAATCATTATGGCATTGCTGCTGGGCATAGACCTTGGCACATCGGGTACCAAAACGGTACTCTTTGACACGGCAGGCGTACCTGTAGCCAGTCACACGGTGGAATACCCCCTCTATCAGCCCCGCAACGGCTGGGCGGAGCAGGACCCCCACGACTGGTGGCGGGCGGTGCAGGAGACGGTGCGGGCCGTACTGGCCAAAAGCGGGGCGGCCTCCGCTGCCATCCGGGGCGTGGGCATTTCCGGGCAGATGCACGGCCTGGTGATGTTGGACGCCCAGGGTCATGTTCAGCGAAACGCCATTTTGTGGTGCGACGGACGCACCCAAAAGCAGTGCGATGAGATTACCGCAAAGCTGGGCATGGAGAAGCTGCTGAACATTGCCGCCAACCCGGCCCTGCCCGGCTTTACCGCCGGGAAAATCCTGTGGGTGCGGGAGAACGAGCCGGAAATTTATGAGAAATGCCGCCATATCCTGCTGCCCAAGGACTACATCCGTTATAAGCTCACTGGGGAGTTTGCCACCGAGGTGTCCGACGCCTCCGGCATGAACCTGTTAGACGTACCCCGCCGGACATGGAGCGGCGAAATTCTGTCCGCTTTAGGTATCGACCCCGCCCTGCTGGGGCGGATGTACGAGTCCTGCGAGGTAACGGGGACGGTGACCCATACCGCCGCCCAGGCCACTGGGCTGGCCCCCGGCACCCCGGTGGTGGGCGGGGCCGGCGACAACGCGGCCGCCGCCATCGGCACCGGCGTGGTGGAGACGGGAAAAGCCTTCACCACCTTAGGCACCTCCGGCGTCATCTTCGCCCACGCGGACGGAGTGACCATCGACCCCCAGGGACGGGTACATACTTTTTGCTCCGCCGTCCCCGGCAAGTGGACGGTGATGAGCTGCACTTTGGCGGCGGGGCTGTCCTTACAGTGGTTCCGCAACCAGTTCTGCGCCGCCGAGCGTGAGGCCGCCGCCTGCATGGGTGCCGACCCCTACGAGCTGATGACCGCCGAGGCGCAGCGCAGCCCTGTCGGGGCCAACCGGCTAATCTACCTGCCCTATCTGATGGGGGAGCGCTCCCCGTTGCTGGATTCCAACGCCCGGGGGGCGTTCATCGGCCTGTCCGCCATCCACACCAGGGGCGACCTAATCCGCGCCGTGATGGAGGGGGTGTCTTACTCCCAGCGGCAGTGCTTAGACGTGTTCCGGGAGATGGGGGTGGATGTGTCCGACATGGCCGCCTGCGGCGGGGGCGGACGCAGCCTCTTCTGGCGGCAGATGCTGGCGGATGTGTACGGCTGCCCCGTCAAAACCATCGCCTCCACAGAGGGCCCCGCGCTGGGCGCGGCCATCCTGGCGGGGGTGGGCGCTGGCGTGTATGCCAGCGTGCCCGAGGGCTGCGCCGCAGCGGTGCGGGTGGGCGAGGCCCAGCGGCCTGACGCAGAGCGCTCCGCCGCCTACGAGCCGTATTACCAGCTCTACCGGGGATTGTACCCCGCCCTGCGGGACAGCTTCCACCGGCTGGCTGAGATTTGAGGAGGACGCCATGGAGATTAAAAGCGTATTCGATACGGAATTTGCCCGATACGGACAGATTCACGAGGGCTATGAGCTGGACGGCCTGTTGGATGCCATGAAGGCCATCCCCCTGCCGGAGGGTGGCACCGCCTACCAGCCCGCCATCCCAGAACTGGAGGCCCTGCCCATCTTTGAGCGGTTTGGCGCCAATGCCTACGGCGGGATGCCTGTCCAACTGGGGATGTGCTGGGGCCGCAATACCAAGCTGAACTGCTTGGAGTACCACCGGGACAGCGAGTTCAACGTGGGAACCGGTGACTTCATCCTTCTGCTGGCCAAGCAGGACGAGATCGTAGACGGCGTACTGGACACGTCTAAAGTCAAGGCGTTCCGCGTCCCCGCCGGGGTGCTGGTGGAGGTGTACGCCACCACGCTGCATTACGCCCCCTGCCATGTGGACGAGGCGAAAGGCTTCCGGGTGGCGGTAGCCCTGCCCCGGGACACCAACGGCCCCCGGCCCGAGGTCGAGCCGGTCACAGTTGAGGACAGACTTCTGTGGGCACGGAACAAGTGGCTGCTGGCTCACTTGGACAGCGCCGAGGCGAAACAGGGCGCCGCTGTACGGCTCACAGGTTCCAACATTGATGTTGGGCAAGCAAGTTTTATGAAGCAAGGGGGTGATCGCGCTGAATAGCAAAGCAGACTATTGCCTTGCCATCGACATTGGCGCGTCGTCGGGCCGTCATATCGTGGGCTGGCTGGAGGGCGGCGAAATCCAAACAAAAGAGGTCTACCGCTTCCCCAACGGGGTGACAGAGTGGGACGGCCATCTCACTTGGGACATGGCCGCCCTGCTGGGCCACGTAAAGGCAGGCATCAACCGGGCGCTGGACGAGTTCGGGGCGCTGGTCAGCCTATCTATCGACACCTGGGGGTGCGATTATGTGCTCCTGCGGGTAGACGAGGAGGTGTGGCCCTGTTACGCGTACCGGGACGGGCGCACGAAGGCGGTGACCGGCGCGGTGCACGAAAGGGTACCATTCAATGAACTGTACCGCCGCACCGGCTGCCAGTTCCAGCCCTTCAACACCGTCTACCAGCTCTATGACGACCTGCAAAAAGGGCGGCTGGAGGGGGCCACGGATTTTCTCATGATCCCCGAGTATTTGATGTGGAAGCTCACCGGGGTGAGGACCAAGGAGTACACCAACGCCACCACCACAGGACTGGTGAACGCAAAAACCGGGGAATTTGACCTGGAGCTGGGGGAAAAGCTGGGCCTGCCCAAAAAGCTGTTCCCCAAACTGAGCCAGCCGGGGACGGTGATCGGCGCGTACCAGGGAACCAGGGTTGTTCTCTGCGCCACTCATGACACCGCCTCCGCCGTGGAGGGCATCCCCATGGAGGGGGAGCAGCTTTATATTTCATCGGGCACATGGTCGCTGCTGGGGGTGAAATCCCCTGTTCCTCTCACCGACGAAGGCAGCCGGGCCGCCAACTATTCCAACGAGGGCGGCGTGGGCTATATCCGCTATCAAAAGAACATCATGGGGATGTGGATTGTCAACCGCCTGCGGGACGAGCTGTGCCCCGGCAAACCGTTCTCCGACATCGTGGCAGAGGCCCAAGCCAGCACCTTTGACGGCGTGGTGGACGCCAACGCCCAGTGTTTCCTGGCCCCTGAGCGTATGAAGGACGCTTTTGACACGGCTCTGTCCGCAAAGTCCGAAACCGAGGGGGACTATTTTCGCTGTGCTTACCATTCTTTGGCGCTGAGTTACAGGGACGCCATCCGGGAGTTGGAGGCCAACACAGGCAAGAGTTATGAAAAACTGTACATCGTGGGCGGCGGGGCAAAAAACACGCTCCTCAATGAGCTGACGGCCCAAGCCACAGGCAAGGAGGTCGTCGCCCTGCCCATTGAGGCCACCGCCCTGGGAAACCTAAAAATTCAAATGGGACTCAGGCAATGAAAACCATGCGGTGAACCACACCGTGTAAATTCAAAAATCGAAAAGGAGATCATCACTATGGCAAACCGTATCGTTCTGAACACCATTTCCTACCACGGCAAAGGCGCCCTGGAAAATATCGTTCCCGAACTCACTGCTCGGGGCTTTACCAAGGCCTTTGTGGCCACCGACCCTGACCTGCTGAAATTCGGCGTCACCGGCAAGGTCACGGCCCTGCTGGACGGGGCTAAGTTCCCCTATGAGGTGTACAGCGACATCAAAGCCAACCCCACCATTGAGAACGTCCAGTCCGGCGTGGCCGCCTTCCAGACCAGCGGCGCGGACTGCATCGTCGCCGTGGGCGGCGGCTCCGCCATGGACACCGCCAAGGCCATCGGCATCATCATCAACAACCCGGAGTTTGCCGACGTGCGTTCCCTGGAGGGGGTGGCCCCCACCAAGAAGCACGCCGTGTTCACCATCGCCGTCCCCACCACCGCCGGCACCGCCGCCGAGGTTACCATCAACTATGTCATCACCGACGTGGAGAAAAAGCGCAAGTTCGTCTGCGTGGACACCAATGACATCCCCGAGATCGCCGTGGTGGATCCGGATATGATGGCCTCCATGCCCAAATCCCTCACCGCCGCCACCGGCATGGACGCCCTGACCCACGCTATTGAGGGCTATATCACCAAGGGCGCCTGCGCCATCAGCGATATGTTCCACTTAGAGGCCATCCGGCTCATCTCCAACCACCTGCGGGGCGCGGTGGCCAACACCGATGAGGGCCGGGAGGGTATGGCCCTGGGCCAGTATATCGCCGGTATGGGCTTTTCCAACGTGGGGCTGGGCATCGTCCACTCCATGGCCCACGGTCTGTCCGCCCTGTATGACACCCCCCACGGTGTAGCCTGCGCCATCATCCTGCCCACTGGGCTGGAATATAACGCCCCTGTGGCAGGCAAGCGCTACCGCGCTGTGGGCCGCGCCATGGGCGTGGAGGGCATCGACGCCATGAGTGACGAGGATGCCGCCCAGGCCACCATCGCGGCGGTGAAGCAGCTGTCCGCCGATGTGGGCATCCCTGCCGACCTGAAGGGCATTTTGAAGGAGGAGGACGTGCAGTTCCTGTCCGAGTCCGCCTTCGCCGATGCCTGCTGCCCCGGCAACCCCCGGGACACCAGCGTGGAGGAGATCACCGCGCTGTACTATGGGCTGATGTAACGGAGGAAATGCAATGAGTTATCAGGAAGCAAAGGCCAAGTATGCCGCTTTCGGCGTAGACGCCGATGCCGCCATTGAGCGGCTGAAAACCATTCCCGTGTCCCTGCACTGCTGGCAGGGGGACGATGTGCGGGGCTTCGACACCGACCCCAGCGCCCCCCTCACCGGCGGTATCCAGACCACCGGGAACTACCCCGGCCGGGCCAGGACGCCGGAGGAACTGATGGCCGACCTGGACCTGGTGCTCAAGCTGTGCCCCGGGATGAAGAAGCTGAACCTCCACGCCAGCTACGCCATTTTTGAGGACGGCCAGTGGGCCGACCGGGACAAGCTGGAGCCGAAGCATTTCGCACCCTGGGTGAAATTCTGCAAGGAGCGGGGGCTGGGTGCGGATTTCAACCCCACCTTTTTCTCCCACTCCAAGTGCGACCCGCTGACCCTATCCTCCCCCAACGGGGAGACCCGGCGCTTCTGGATCGACCATGGCAAAGCCTGCATCCGCATCAGCCAGTACCTGGCCCAGGAGCTGGGCCAGCCCTGCGTGATGAACATCTGGACGGGGGACGGCTTCAAGGACATCCCCGGCGACCGCATGGGCCCCCGCGAGCGATACCGGGACTCCATCGATGAGATTTTGTCCGAGTCCTACGACTTCAAGCTGGTGAAGCCCTGCATCGAGTCCAAGGTGTTCGGCATCGGCGTGGAGGCGTACACAGTGGGCAGCGCCGAGTTTGCCCTGAGCTACGCCGCTTTCAACAAGGACAAGTGCATCCCCTTGATGGACAACGGCCACTACCACCCCACCGAGGTGGTGAGCGACAAAATTCCGGCGCTTCTGGCTTTCTTCCCGGAGATCGCCCTCCATGTCACTCGGCCCATCCGCTGGGACAGCGACCATGTGGTGCTGTTTGACGACGAAACCCGGGAAATCTGCCGGGAGATTATCCGTTGCGGCCCGGAGCGGGTGAACATCGCCCTGGACTACTTCGACGCCTCCATCAACCGGGTGTCCGCATGGACGGTGGGCTTCCGCAATCTGCAAAAGGCCCTGCTGTCCGCCCTGCTCCAGCCCAATGCCGAGCTGAAGCGGCTCCAGGACGGGGACAGCTGGACGAAGCTGATGGTGCTCCAGGAGGAGCTGAAAACCGCCCCCTTCGGGGAGGTCTGGGACGAGTACTGCCGCCAATGCGGCGTGCCCGCCGACGGAGAGTGGTTCGGCACGGTGGAACAATATGAGGCTGACGTGCTCAGCAAGAGAGGTTGAGGGACATGAAAAATATGTTAGAAGCGCCCTTTTTGATTGAAATGGTGCGCACCGCCGCCAATATGTACGCCCACGGCTGGGACGAGCGCAACGGCGGCAACATCAGCGTCCTGCTGGACGAGGCGGACGTGGCCGAATACGTGGACGTGAACGCCGTCAGCCGGGCCATCCCCACCGGGTTTGAGGCCCCGGCGCTGGACGGGAAGTATTTCCTGGTCACCGGCACCGGCAAGTATTTCAAGAACGTGCAGTATGATCCCGCCCGCAACCTGGGCCTGGTGCGGCTCACCGACGGCGGCAAAAACGCCCAGCTGCTCTGGGGCTTCACCGACGGCGGCAAATTCACCTCCGAGTTCCCCGCCCACATGATGAGCCACGCCGCCCGACTGGCAGTGGATCCGGCCAACCGCGTTGTCATGCACTGCCACCCTGCCAACCTGCTGGCCATGACCTACGTTCACGATTTGAACAGCCGCGCCTTTACCCGGACGCTTTGGCAGATGTGTACCGAGTGTATCGTGGTGTTCCCGGACGGGGTGAACGTACTGCCCTGGATGCTGTGCGGCACCAACGAAATCGGCCAGGCCACGGCGGAGCAGATGAACACCGCCCGGCTGGTGGTGTGGGCCCAGCACGGCATCTACGGCGCGGGGACGGACTTAGACGAAACCTTCGGCCTCATTGAGACGGCGGAGAAGGCGGCGGAAATCTACATGAAGATCGCCCATCTGCCCCAGCTGAACACCATCACCGATGAGCAGATGCGGCAGCTGGAGGCCCATTTCGGCGTCAAAGCCCGGGAGGGCTATTTAGGATAGGAGGAAAACCGCTATGAATAACATTCCAGAAGTAAAATTGGGCCTCATTGCCGTCAGCCGGGACTGTTTCCCCATCGCTCTGAGCGAGAAGCGCCGCGCCGCCATTGCCACCGCTTACAAGGGCGGCGACCTGTATGAGTGCCCCGTTACGGTGGAGAACGAGCAGGATATGCTCAAGGCCGTGGCCGATGTAAAGGCGCGAGACTGCAACGCCCTGGTGGTGTTCTTAGGCAACTTCGGCCCCGAGACCCCGGAGACGCTGATTGCCAAGAATTTTGACGGCCCCTGTATGTTTGTGGCCGCCGCCGAGGGGGACGGCGACTTGATCAACGGGCGCGGCGACGCCTACTGCGGGATGCTCAACTGCTCCTACAACCTGGGGATGCGGCATTTGAAGGGCTACATCCCCGAGTACCCGGTGGGTACGGCGCAGGACATCGCCTCCATGATTACCGAGTTCGTGCCCATCGCTCGGGCGGTCATCGGCGTGAAAAACCTGAAGATCATCACCTTCGGCCCCCGTCCCCAGGACTTCTTTGCCTGCAACGCCCCCATCAAGGGCCTGTATGAGATCGGCGTGGAAATTGAGGAGAACTCCGAGCTGGACCTGCTGGTGAGCTACAAGGAGCACGCCAATGACCCCCGTATTCCCGAGGTCTGCGCCGATATGAAAACGGAAATGGGCGAGGGGCGCTACTACGATGACCTTCTGGCCCGGATGGCCCAGTTTGAGCTGACCCTGCTGGACTGGGCGGAGAACCACAAGGGTTCCCGGAAGTATGTGGCCTTCGCCGACAAGTGCTGGCCTGCCTTCCCCAGCCAATTTGGGTTCGAGCCGTGCTACGTCAACTCCCGTCTGGCATCCAGGGGCATCCCCGTGGCCTGCGAGGTGGACATCTACGGCGCGCTGTCCGAGTACATCGGGGCCTGCGTCAGCGGCGACGCCGTCACCCTGCTGGACATCAACAACTCCGTCCCCGCCCAGATGTGGGAGGAGCAGATTCGTGGCAAGCACAACTACGCCCTCACCGACACCTTCATGGGCTTCCACTGCGGCAACACCCCCGCCTGCAAGCTGTGCGCCGACCGGGCGGTGAAGTACCAGCTCATCCAGCACCGCCTGCTGGAGCCCCAGGGCAGCGACCCGGACTTCACCCGGGGCACGCTGGAGGCGGATATCGCGCCCAGCGATATCACCTTCTACCGTCTCCAGTGCGACAGCGAGGGCAATCTGCGCTCCTACATCGCCCAGGGCGAGGTGCTGCCCGTCAAGACCGGCAGTTTCGGCGGCATCGGCGTGTTCGCCATCCACGAGATGGGCCGCTTCTACCGCCACGTGCTGATCCAGAAACGTTACCCGCACCATGGCGCGGTGACCTTCGGCCACTACGGCAAGGCGCTGTTCGAGGTATTCAAGTTCCTGGGTGTGCAGGATATCGTCTGGAATCAGCCCAAATCCCTGCCCTATCCCACCGAGAATCCCTGGGGTTGACCGCCATGGAAAAGCTTTGTCTTGGCATCGAATTGGGCTCCACCCGGATCAAGGCGGTGGCCATCGGCGAGGGCTTCGCCCCCGTGTCCTCCGGGGGCTACACTTGGGCCAGCAGCTATGAAAACGGCGTGTGGACGTACTCGCTGGACGAGGTTTGGACGGGGCTGAAAGCGGCGCTGTCCGGGGTGGAGCACCGGGAGAACGTGTGCGCCATGGGGGTGTCCGCCATGATGCACGGCTACCTGGCCTTCGATGCGGACTGGAACCTGCTCACCCCCTTCCGCACCTGGCAGAACACCATCACCGGGCAGGCAGCGGCGGAACTCACCGCCCTGTTCGGCTTCAACATCCCCCAGCGGTGGAGCATTGCCCACCTTTATCAAGCAATTTTGAATGAGGAAGATCACGTCCCCCGGATTGCCCACATCACCACCCTGGCAGGATATGTTCACTATATGCTCACCGGGGTGAACGCCATCGGCGTGGGCGAAGCCTCCGGGATGTTCCCCATCGACAGCCAGACGCTGGACTATGACGGGGAAATGATGCGGAAATTCAATGAGCTGGTGAAATCCCGCGATCTGCCCTGGAAGCTGGCGGACATCCTGCCCAGGGTGCTCCCGGCTGGCGCGGATGCGGGCTGTCTCACCGGGCAGGGCGCGGCCCTGCTGGACGGTCTGCTCTCCCCCGGTATCCCCTTTGCCCCCGCCGAGGGCGATGCGGGCACCGGCATGACAGCCACCAACGCCGTAGCCCCCCGCACCGGCAATGTGTCGGCCGGCACGTCCATCTTTTCCATGGTGGTGCTGGAAAAACCGCTCTCAAAGGTCTACGAGGAAATCGACCTGGTCACCACCCCCACCGGCGCGCCAGTGGCTATGGTTCACTGCAACAACTGCACCAACGACACCAACGCCTGGGTGGACATGCTGCGGGAGGCGGCGGAACTGTTCGGGGCCGAGCCCAGTACCAGTGAGCTGTTTACGCGGCTCTACAAAAAAAGCATGGAAGGCGCCCCGGACTGTGGCGGCATCACCGTCTGCAACTACATGGCGGGGGAGGGCGTCACCCACATGGACGAGGGCCGGCCCCTGGTGGTACGCCGCTCGGACAGCAAATTTACGCTGGCTAATTTCTTACGGGCCCAGCTTTACTCCACCATGGCAACACTGAAGATCGGTATGGATATCCTGACTACGGAAGGGGTAGCTATTGACTCGCTCACCGGCCACGGAGGGCTGTTCAAGACCCCGATGGTGGGCCAGAAGTACATGGCCGCGGCCTGCAACGCCCCCGTTGCCTGCATGGACACCGCCGGGGAGGGCGGGCCTTACGGCATGGCCCTGCTGGCGGCGTACCGGGTGTGGAAATCCGAGAGCGAGACGCTGGAGGAATACTTAAATAATCGTGTGTTCGCGGGCGTGTCCGGCTCCACCGTCCAGCCGGACGAGGAGACGGCGGAGGGCTTCAACGCCTATATGGAACGGTATAAGGCCCTGCTCCAAGTGGAACAAAAAGCGGTGGAGGTGCTGTAATGCTGGAAGAATTGAAGCAAAGGGTGCTGGAAGCCAACCTTTTACTGCCGAAGCATAACCTGGTCACCTTCACCTGGGGCAACGTGTCCGGCATTGACCGGGAGCGCGGTCTCATGGTCATCAAACCCAGCGGCGTGGAGTACGAGGGCATGACCGTCGATGATATGGTGGTGGTCTCCGTGGACACCGGGGAGTGGGTGGAGGGCAAATGGAAGCCCTCCAGCGACACCAAAACCCATATTGAACTGTACAAGGCGTTCCCTGGGGTGGGCGGCATTGTCCACACCCACAGCCCCCATGCGGTGGCCTGGGCCCAGGCCGGGGAGGATATTCCCTGCTTCGGCACCACCCATGCGGATTACTTTTACGGTTCTATCCCCTGCGCCCGCCATCTGACCCAGGCGGAGTTAGAGGAGGATTACGAGCGCAACACAGGCACGGTGATTGTGGAGGCCTTCCGGGAGCGGTGCATTGAGCCCACCGCCGTCCCCGGCGTGATCTGCGCCAGCCACGGGCCCTTCACATGGGGGAAAGACCCAGCCCAGGCAGTGCATCATGCGGTGGTGCTGGAGGAGGTGGCCAAAATGGCCATCCTCACCCGGCAGGTCAGGCCGTCCGCCAGTCCAGCCCCCCAGCGCATCCAGGACAAGCACTATTTCCGCAAGCATGGGCCGGGGGCTTACTATGGGCAAGGTTGAAAAGGAGTCCTATATGACAAAATTCGAAGAAAAGCAGTTCCAAATCACCGCCTGCAAGGTTCGCATGGGCGTGCTCACCGCCACCCACGGGGCCAAGGCGGGCCACCCCGGCGGCAGCCTGTCCGCCGCCGATGTGTTCACCTACCTGTACTTCAAAGAACTGAACATCGACCCAAAGCAGCCGAAAAAGGCGGATCGTGACCGGTTTGTTCTCTCCAAGGGCCACACCGCGCCGGGGCTGTACTCCGCCCTGGCCCACCGGGGCTTCTTCCCGGTGGACGATCTGCCCACCCTGCGCCGCATCGATAGCTATTTGCAGGGCCATCCCAACATGAATACCGTCCCCGGTGTGGATATGTCCACCGGATCGCTGGGCCAGGGCATCTCTTGTGCCTGCGGCATGGCGCTGGGCGTGAAGCATCAGAACAGCCCCGCCCGGGTGTACACCCTGCTGGGGGACGGTGAGATGCAGGAGGGCCAGGTGTGGGAGGCCCTGATGTTCGCTGCCCATTACAAGCTGGACAACCTCTGCGTCATCGTAGACCACAACGGCCTGCAGATCGACGGTTCCAACGAAAAGGTGATGGGATTAGGCTCTATCCCGGATAAGCTACGCTCTTTTGGACTGGACGTGTTCCAAATCAGCGGCCATGACTTTCAAGCTATGGAAGGAGCCTTTGAGGTCGCTCGGCAAACGAAAGGCAAACCCTGTGCTATCGTGATGGAAACCACCAAGGGCAAGGGGGTCAGCTATATGGAGGGCCAAGTGAGTTGGCACGGCAAGGCTCCCAACGATGAAGAATACGCCCAGGGAATGGCGGAGTTGAACGCCCAACTGAAAGAATTGGAGGCGGGTTAAAATGGCAGAGGCAAAGAGAATCGCCACCCGCCAGAGCTACGGCGAGGCGCTGAAGGAACTGGGTGAGCAGCACCCTGACGTGGTGGTGCTGGACGCTGATTTAGCCAACGCCACCAAGACGGAGATCTTCAAGAAAGCATTCCCCGACCGCCACTTTGACTGCGGCATTGCGGAGAGCGACATGATGTGCGTGGCGGCGGGGCTGTCCACCACGGGGCTGGTGCCCTTCGCGTCCAGCTTTGCCATGTTCGCGGCGGGCCGGGCCTTCGAGCAGGTGCGCAACTCCATCGGCTATCCCCATCTGAATGTGAAAATCGGGGCCACCCACGGCGGCATTTCGGTGGGCGAGGATGGCGCGTCCCACCAGTGCTGCGAGGACTTCGCGCTGATGCGTTCCATCCCTGGCATGGTGGTGATGTCCCCGGCGGATGACATGGAGGCCAAGGCCATGGTACGCGCCGCCTATGAGCACCAGGGTCCGGTCTATATGCGGTTCAGCCGCTACGGCGCCCCGGTGATCCACGACCCGGACAGCTTTACCTTCGAGATCGGCAAGGGCGAGATGCTGCGGGAGGGTACGGATGTGGCCATCATTGCCAACGGCCTGCTGGTGGCGGAGGCGCTGGACGCCGCCACCATCCTGGCAGAGCAGGGCATTTCCGCCCGGGTCATCAACATGGCCACAGTCAAGCCATTGGATGAAGATCTGGTGCTGAAAGCAGCCCGAGAGTGCGGCAGGATCGTTACCTGCGAGGAGCACTCCGTCATCGGCGGCCTGGGCGAGGCGGTATGTGCGGTGATTGCAAAGCATGGCCTGCCCTGTCCCGTGGAACGGGTGGGCGTCAATGATGAATTCGGTCACTCCGGCCCTGCCGGGGCGCTATTGGAACAATTTGGGCTGTGCGCGGGGCATATTGCGGAAACAGCGCACAGCTTATTTAACTAATGGCATGGGTAAACCGTGTAGGAGGAAACGCTTCTATGAAAATGACATGGCGCTGGTACGGAGAGGGCAACGACCAGATCAAGCTGTCCGACATCAAGCAGATTCCCGGCGTGGAGGGTATCGTCTGGGCGCTGCATGACAAGATGCCCGGCGAAGTCTGGCAGCCCGAGGAGATCGCGGCGGTGAATAAGCAACTGGACGAGTACGGCTTCAACATGGACGTGGTGGAGAGCGTCAACGTCCATGACGACATCAAGATTGGTCTGCCCACCCGGGACGCACTGATTGAAAACTACAAGCAGACCATCCGCAACCTGGCCCCCTTTGGGGTGAAGGTGATCTGCTATAACTTCATGCCCGTGTTCGACTGGACCCGCACCGACCTGTTCCACCCTGTGGGGGACGGCTCCACCGCCCTGTACTACGAGGCCAGCAAGATCCACGAGGACCCCAAGGAGATGGCGGATTACGTCATGTCCTTCACAGAGAAATATAACATGACCTTCCCCGGCTGGGAGCCGGAACGGATGGCCAAGTTAGACGAGCTGTTTGAGAAGTATAAGTCCGTTACCAAGGAGAAGCTGTGGGACAACCTAAAGTACTTCCTGGAGGCCATCATGCCCACCTGCCGGGAGTGCGGTATCAAGATGGCCATCCACATGGACGATCCTCCCTGGGACATCTTCGGCCTGCCCCGCCTGCTGGTGGACGCGGCGTCCATCGACCGCTTCCTCAGCATGGTGGACGATCCCTGCAACTGCCTCACCCTCTGCTCCGGCAGTTTGAACGCCAACGCAGACAACAACGTGGCGGAGATTGTGCGCAAGCACTGCGACAGAATCGCCTTCGCCCACATCCGAAACGTGAAGCACTTCCCCAACGGCGACTTCTCCGAGGCCAGCCACCGGGACTGTGACGGCGACACGGGCATCCTGGACATCCTCAAGGCCTACCACGACTGCGGGTTCGACGGCTACATCCGGCCCGACCACGGCCGGCACCTTTGGACGGAGGGCCCTGGTACTGTCCGGCCCGGCTACGGGCTGTACGACCGGGCGCTGGGCATCATGTATATGCTGGGTGTCTGGGACATGCTGGATAAACTTGATAAAAGGAGCAGGACATGATGGATTTACCCTTAAAGATTGACTTTACCGGCAAGGTGGTGGTGGTCACCGGCGCGGGTGGGGTGCTGTGCGGCACCATGGCCAAGGCCTTTGCCCAGGCGGGGGCCAAGGTGGCGGCCCTTGACTTGAACGAGGAGGCCGTGAAGAAGCTGGCCGACGAGTGCAAGGCCGAGGGCTTCATCTGCGAGGGCTACAAGGCCAATGTGCTGGAGCCGGAGGCCCTGGCCGCCGTCCATGAGCAGGTGCTGAAAGATCTGGGCCCCTGTGACATTCTGGTGAACGGCGCGGGCGGCAACAATCCCCGTGCCACCACCGACAATGAGTACCAGCACGAAGCCCAGGACGGCCAAAAGACTTTCTTCGACCTGGACGCGGGCGGCGTGGACTTCGTTTTCAAGCTGAACTTCCAGGGCTCCCTGCTACCCACCCAGGTGTTTGCCAAGGACATGGTGGAGCGCAAGAACGGCTGCATCCTCAACGTGAGTTCCATGAACGCCTATATCCCGCTGACCAAGATCCCCGCCTACTCTGGCGCCAAGGCGGCGGTGAGCAACTTCACCCAGTGGCTGGCCACCCACTTTGCCGGCACCGGTATCCGTTGCAACGCCATCGCCCCAGGCTTCCTGGTGTCCAACCAGAACCGGAAGCTGCTGTTTAGTGACGACGGCACCCCCACCGCCCGCTCCGCCAAGATTTTGAACGGCACCCCCATGGGCCGCTATGTGGAGAGCGAGGAGCTGCTGGGCGGCGTGTTCTTCCTGTGCGACGATAAGGCCGCCTCCGCCATCACCGGCGTGGTGCTGCCCATCGACGCGGGCTTCGCCGCCTATTCTGGCGTGTAATTTTCCCGCTTATAAAATCTTGCAAATACAAAAGTGACATCACGAAAAGATGAAAAAGACCTTGATGCTGGTTTCCGAAAAATCAAAACATCTCACAGAAGTATATAACGTGTTGTGCCGCGCCCAAATGGATGTGGTACACATAGACAACATATGTGAAGCAAAGGCAGGACTGGCAATGCACAGTCCTGCCTTTGTTTTACTTGATTTTGACATAATAGGGGCAGCTTTCCTGTTGGATGAGATTGCTTTCGGGCAATTTAGTCCCCGGCCTTACATTATAATTGCTGCAACATATGCGGACGGGAATGACCGTGCCGCCATGCTTAAGCGTGGTGCAGACCACTGTGTGGACAGCCCCATCAACACACGCGAAGTATTGGCAGTGATATACTCCGTACTGCGCCGCAACAGGCAGGCACATACAATAGAGCATAAAGAGCTGATTATCAATACGTCCCGCCGGACAGTGACCATGCGTGGAGATCCGGTCGCCTTAACACGCAAGGAATATGAAGTCCTCTGCGCCCTCGCGCATCACGCTGGATCGATCCTGACAAAAGAGGAAATATATCGTGCGGTGTGGAAAGACAGCTATGACCCCAAAAGCACGAATGTATCCGATCAAATATCGTCGCTCAGAAGCAAGCTGGGTCTCAGCAGTAAAGATTCTGCCTATATCCAAACGATCATCGGCATTGGATATAAGTTTGGCGGATCCATGCACTGAGCGATTCATCTTTATCATTTTATGTCGATTTGTGTCGAGTGAATCCTAACCAAATCCTAACCGTATTCACATTTTGTTTCCATTTTAGTGGTAATATCTTACTGTAAGTATTTGCCTGGTTGGCCATGCCCGAGGAGGAAGAGTATGAAAGCTGCTGACCGTTATTTATCAGGTAGAGAACACCCGCCGCCTTAATGATATTGCACCTTGCCATGTGCGCAAATTGAAAATGGCCATATGTCAGCTGTGGCGGAATGGACTTGACAACCGCCATGGCTTATCGAGACTGTCAAGAGAAGGATTTGTAAAAATGACTGCCGATACCAAAACATATGTCGTTGGCCTATTGGAGTCGTATCAAAAGCGTTCAAAGCAAATTGACCTTTTGCACTACGAATTGTCCCACCCGGCTCGCGTCTCAGAAAATGAAATGATCGGGGCTTTGGCCCTTGCCCATGGTGAGGAGGGTGGCCGTCCAGGCGGTCACGCCTCCGACAAAACCCTATACATCGCGCTTAACTATCAGGATCGCACCGATGAAGCAAACCAAATTGGCGCTGATGAAGTAGTGGAGCAGCTTGTGGCGCTGGAAAAAGAGCAGGAGCGTTTGAAATATTACGTCTCGCTCTTAAAAGCGCGGCACAAAAAAGTCATCCAAATGTTTTATTTTGATGAAATGACCCCAGACGAAGTAGCGGAAACCCTTCAAGTGACAGTCAGGTACGCCCATTCCATCAAATCGAATGCAATCAATGAGCTTGTGTCAATGTACGAGTATGTGGACGGACTGCGCTAAGGAAGTTCCGATTCTGTTCCCTTTTTGTTCCCTCATTCTTCAGTAAAAAAGCACTTTTTCAGCATTGCAATTTCCATTTACTCTGTGTTATGATTAAACTGTCAAAAAAGAGATGCTCTCCGGGAGTTCCCTGGAGGGCATCTCTCTTTCAGTCGCAAGATAGGAGGTGTTGGCATGATGCGGGCAAGAACGATCCACGAGGCGGCGACGTACTTCCGCGAGGCGGATCCTGATACCTGTTTAAGCGAAACGGCTATCCGAAGGCTCATCCGCTCAGGAACTGTGCCGAGCGCTCGTGTAGGGAGAAAGTATCTCGTTACCGTCGAGGCTCTGGAGGCGTACCTCTCAGGCGCGATCCAGTCCCCGGTCAAAATGCAAACGGTGAAAACATGGAAAATTGAATGATTTTTCGGCGTGAGGAAATAAAAATAAACTTTTATAACCCCTTGTGATTTGCAAATATTCCCCCTATAATGAAGGTACTGTATTGCAAGGCGTTACTGAAAGGAGAACGCCAAATGCCAAAGACAGCAGCGAAGAAGAAATACAATTACTTAACCAAAGCACTCCAGCTCCCGGACGGCAGCCGCAAGTACATCCGGGCCAAAACCCAGGCAGAGTTAGATGAAAAGGTGTTAAAGGCACAGATCCTGGTCAACTCCGGCGTGGACATTTGCAGCGAGGAAACCTTCGGCCATTTTGCTCAAATGTGGTACGACCTCTACAAGAAGCCCAACCTGCGTGAGAACAGCCTCAACGCGATCAAGTACGTTTTGAACCAACACATCCTGCCGTTCATTGGTGGATACCGCCTGCGGGATATCACCCCCATGCAGATTCAGGCCATTATGGCCTCGCTGTCCAACAAGAGCAATTCCCTCCAATCCAAGGTTCTGATCCATTTGCGCAGCATCTTCAAGGCCGCGCAGGAAAACGGATTGGTGGCGAAATCTCCCGTGAGCAGTATGCTGAAGCCGGGCGGCAAGAAAACCGCCGAGAAGGTGGCTCTCGTACCCCAGGAGACCCGTCTCTTGGTGGAAAGGGTAAGCAATCCCAGGGCCTACACCTTTCTGCTGATTGCGCTCCATACGGGGATGCGTAGAGGAGAGATTTTGGGCCTCATGTGGGAGGACATCGACTTTGAGCAGAGGATCGTCCACGTCAGACACAACGCCATCTTGGGCAAGGGAGAGACCTCCATCCACGATACGCTGAAGACTGATGCAGGACGGCGGGATATTCCCTTGACCGATGAGCTGGAAGTATGGCTGCCGAAGTACAAGAAGCGCAGCCACTCCAAGTTTGTGCTGGCCATGCAGAACGGCAAGCCGCTCACCCAGTCCGCCTACAAGAGTATGTGGAAGCTGGTAGAGCGGGAGTTGCCCGAGACCCATGTGACGGCCCACGTCCTCCGCCACACCTATGTCACCCGGCTGTTTGAGGCGGGGCTGGACATCAAGGAGATCCAGTACCTGGCAGGCCACAGCACTGTGGACATGACCCTCCGGGTATACACCCATTACGACCGGCGCTCCCGGGAAGGGAAGACCGCCGAGAAAGTGAGAGAAGCTATGCGGGAAAACGCATGACACAAGGGGTCAAAAAAATTTGCAACAG
This sequence comes from uncultured Oscillospiraceae bacterium, assembly GCA_948670295.1. Classification (GTDB taxonomy): domain Bacteria; phylum Bacillota; class Clostridia; order Oscillospirales; family Oscillospiraceae; genus Enterenecus. Next base: position 19,331 of record CAPOAR010000001.1, read on the forward strand.
ATTTGCAACAACACGCCCCAAAATGGCCCGAAAATATCCTAAAATATGGGAAATAAGGCGGTTCAAAATTGCCCTGAACAGCAAAGCAAAAACCCCTCAAACCGTTGCGGTTCAAGGGGTTTCACTTGGTGGAGACTACAGAACTCGAACGACATTTAACAAATGATGCCGTTGTTCCTCAAGCATTGTTTGATGATGTTCCGTCCCACCGAAAAAGCCCGTCAGGCCTTGTGCTACAAGGCTTCGAGAGTATCTAAAAGCAAAAAGCGTTGGGAGACAACGTTTTCCAGATTTGAAGGGCGTTGCAAATTTTCTGCAAGTTTTTTGCCCTTTTTGTGCCCCGGCAGGCCTCCATCTGTTGTTACGTGTTGTCAAATTTTATAGAGAAATAGATGCTATCTATGCACAAGCAATCAATTCCTTTTGAATGCCATAACCTTTTTCCAATTGTCGGGTAGTCCCATCATATTAGGCCTTGTTTGAAAAATCAAGGAAGGTGAGCTAAATCAACAAAATAGCGATAGAAGCGAGGTAAACAAAGGCGAGGAAAGAAGCATCCAGTTTGTCATATCTGGTAGCGATTCTGCGAAACCATTTGAGCTTTTGGAAAAAGCACTCAACCAAATGACGCTCTTTATATAACCACCAATCAACCGGCCATGGCTCAGAAATATTGCTTTGTGGTGGGATCACATAGCCGGCTCCCTGTTCTGAGATGTAAGCTCGGATCGCCTTTGCCCCATAAGCACGATCCGCTAATACATTGCTGCCGCTGATCTCTACTTTTTCCAGCAGTTCAACAGCATGAACGGAATCATGGTCATTTCCTGCGGACAACATAAATTCAACCGGGTTCCCCAGTCCATCCACGATTGTGTGCAGCTTTGTATTTAACCCGCCTCTGGTTCGTCCAACTGCCTTGTTCGCCGTTTTTTCCCCCTCCATTGGCACTTTCATGGACCTTGATGCAGGTTGAATCCAAACTCAGGTTTTCCATATCCGCATCTGCGGACAATGCGTGGAATATGGCTTCCAGTGTGCCGTCATCCCGCCATTTGGCAAATCGGGCATACACAGACTGCCAGGGGCCATACGCCTCTGGCAATTCCCGCCACTGCGCCCCGCTGCGCGCAATCCAGAGCATCCCGTTGAGCATCTTTCGGTCATCTTTCCTGGGACGCCCTCGCTTCCCTGTTCTTTCCGGCGGCAGCACCGCTTTTACGCGTTCCCATTGTTCTTTTGTCAATTCATATCGTTTCATGCCCCTATTTTACACTTCTTTATCATTTGTGCAATATCTATTTTTCAAACAAGGCCTAGACTTTGAACGCATTTAGTTCCCACAGCATAATCCGCAAATCATGTAGAAAGGGGCATAAAGTATGCCAGATTATCAGCTTCAAATCAAGCAGCTCGTATCCTACCCGCGCTGCCGTATCTACCGAGAATTTCTTCAAACCATGATCGCCGACCGGGGCGTCCGCACAAGCGGGCGCCCCGGTCTTTTTTGTTTTTCCGTCCTCTGCTCTTACGCCAATTTCCGCACCTCGTACCTGTGCCTCGACGGCCTGACCTATACCATCTATCCCGGCGAGTGGATCTGCCGGGTGGGAGAGCTCACCACCGCCCTGCGGCTGCGTTCCCGCCGCCGGACGCTGGAGGTGCTGGATACCCTTCAAAACCGGCACCTCATCCAATACTCCCTGCTGGGGCGGGGGAACCTGATTAGGTACAAAATCACAAATTGGCACCGCCACAACACCGTGTTGGACTACAACTGCCCCTGCCAGAAGGAGACCGGCTTCTTCTTCCTGCCTGTTACCACTGCCACGGAGCTGGTGGGGGCCGAGAAGTGCTCTGAAATGGATATTCTGTTAGATCTGTGGATCTCAGCGGTGTACCGGGACGACCAGGTACAGGGCTCCTTCGATGGTCCGGTGGTCTATCTGAGAAATGGGACGGGCAGCCCCCTGGTGTCCTACTCCGAGCTGGCCCAGCGGTGGGGACTGTCCAAGGCCACAGTGGGAAGGGTGCTGCGCAAGCTGGAGAAGGCGGGTCACATCGCCCTGCTCACCTTTCCCGGCAGGCATGGCACGGCCATCTACCTGCAAAATTACCTGTCCACCATGTTCCAGATTTCCGACGTGATGGTGGACAAGGACGAAGTGGCCATGTCCCTCAACATCCGGGTTCCCCTCCCCTCCCGTAAGCCCGAAATGCCGGAGGGCAGCGGTTCAAACGAGGAAATTATCGTTTCAAAACCGGCGCAGGAAGTCATGGCCAGGAAAGTGCTTCAACTCCTTGCGCTGCAAGGGATTGGCTGTGCTCAATGTCCACGGATGACATATAAGTTATATGCTTTGTCCCGCGACAGCCAAGGTATCGTTGAAAGGGACACGTTGGTTAGGCGTTTTCGCATGGACGTGATGTGCCCCAGCGGTGTCCCGGCGTACACATTCGAGATTTCCACAACACCTGTGGATGGTTCGCCCAATGTTTGCGGTGAGGGGGTGGGCGCATGAAGATTGCCCTCGTCGATGTAGATGGGCACAGCGGATTCCCCAATCTGGCACTCATGAAGCTGTCCGCCTGGCACAAGCGTCATGGCGATGAAGTGAGCTGGTGGAGCGGATTTGAGCACTACGACCGGGTGTACCTGTCCAAAGTGTTTACCTTCACCCCGGACCACGACACCGCCATCGACGCCGATGAGATCGTCACCGGGGGCACGGGGTACAAGGATTACCGCTGGCTGCCCCCTGAGATCGAGGCCATAGCCCCGGATTACAGCCTCTATCCCCGGTTCACCCGCGCCGTTGGATTCCTGACCCGGGGCTGTCCGAACCAATGTCCCTGGTGCATCGTGCCCCGCAAGGAGGGGGATATCCGCCCCGCCGCCGATTGGGACGACATCGTGCGCCCGGACAGCCGGGAGATCGTGTTCCTGGACAACAATGTGCTGGCCTCAGACCATGGCCTGGAGCAGATCAAGCAGATGGGCTATGAAAAGGTGTGGGTGGACTTCAACCAGGGCCTGGACGCACGGCTCGTCACGCCGAAAGTGGCAAAGCTGCTGGCCGGCCTGCACTGGATCAGATTTGTCCGCCTGTCCTGCGACACCAGCGCCATGCTCCCGGTGGTGGAGCGGGCTGTGTCCTATCTCCGGGAGGCTGGGATCGCCAAATCCAGGCTGTGGGCCTATGTGCTGGTGGAGGATGTGGAGGACGCTCACCGCCGGGTACTGACGCTGGAGCGGATGGGCGTCCTGCCCTTTGCCCAGCCATACCGGGACTCTGACGGCGGCGAACCCACCAGCGAGCAGCGGGCCTTTGCCCGGTGGGTCAATATCAGGCCCGTACACAAATCATGCACATGGGAAGAGTACGATGACCCAGGAAAGGAAGGTCAGCATGGCAGGTAAGCGGAAACAGCAGGATGTTACAGAGGACCCCCGGTATCACGACACCCGGAAACTCCTGAAGAAATATCGGGACGTGAGCTGGAGCCTGGAGTTGTCGGTGCAGCGGCTGAGGAACCAGTTCCATGTGGAATACGGAACGGACATTGATGATTTTCTGGACACGGTCTATCTGGCCGGGGCGGATCTGGGCGGCACCGAACTGGAGCACCATGCCCAGTGCATTGAGCGCAGCCATAAAATGCTGACGCTTCTGGAAAATGCCGTGGAGCTGCTCCGAAACAAGCACAAAAATGGTGAAGCCTATTACTGGATTTTATACTATTCGTATCTGTCCCCGCAGCAGTATCAGAACACGGAAGAAATCATTGAACAGCTCCGGCCCCATATTCGGGATATCAGCAGGACGACCTATTTTCGTAAACAGGAGCAGGCTATTCAAGCGCTCAGCGCTATCCTATGGGGCTATACCGCACAGGACAGCAACGCGATTTTGGCCGGTTTTATCCCGCCGCAGACCTGACTTTTAATTTAGATGGGAGTGGATTGGGACTGTTTTGGGACTATATTGGGACTGTTTTGGAATTGACGCGGGACTTCATATGTGTTAAGATAGTCATGCTCAAAACTGTAAGCAAAACCGAAAACGGCCGCGGGACAGACGCCATGGGGCGTCTTTTTTCATGCTCCTGTGGCAGCGAGACAGCGCCTGGACATCGGGCACTGTCTTCGTTTTCACCCAAGCGAAAAGGAGGAATCTGCTTGACCAAAGAATTCACCCCGTCCCAGAACGCCCCCAACCGGGGGCCGGACCCTGGCCGCTGGCTGTACGCCGGCTTCCTGTCCACCAGCCTGACGCCCCTGCTCTCCCGTCCGGCCTACGCGACCACCATCTGGACCAAGGCCAGCGAGGTCATGAAGGATGTCTACACCCAGATCCTGGGCATCTCCACCATCGCCGCCATCGTCACTGCCGCCGTGGCCCTGCTGATGATGAACTTCTCACGCTCCGGACGCACAGTGGACGAGTCCCGCTCCTGGCTGAAGCGCATCGTCATCACCTGGATCATCCTCAACTCCCTGGGCTTTATCATGGCCTACGTCACCCCCTTCTTCTCCGGCGGCCAGTGGACCGCGCCGTAAATGGGAATTTTAGATGGTATCGTAGAATGGATTGCGGAACAAGTCATGAACGGTCTGGATCTGATCAACACCTCAGTTTTGGGCGCTCTGGGCTGTGATATGACCACGTTTCTGCGCTACTTCCCAGCGGCGGAGACCATGTACGAGGTTTTCGTGGCCCTGGCCATCGGTCTCATTCTGCTGCTCTGGGTGTGGAACCTGTTCAAAAACTTTGGCCTGGGCGCAGGCTCCGAGGCCGAGGATCCCATCAAGCTCACCATCCGGGCGGTACTGTTCATCATCCTGGTCTGGTACGCGGGCGATATCGTGGATCTGGTTCTGGACATCGGCGGTACGCCCTACAGCTGGATCTTGACGGGAAACCTCCCCAGCCTGGATTTTGGCAGCTTCAGTTCGGTGCTGCTCACCATCATCGGCGTGTGTGCCAACGGGGCGGTGGCCCTCATCGTCCTCATTCTGGTGCTGATCCTGGCGTGGAACTACCTGAAGCTCCTGTGTGAAGCGGCGGAGAGGTACGTCCTGCTGGGCGTGCTGGTCTTTACTGCTCCTGTCGCCTTCGCCATGGGGGTGTCCCACTCCACATCGGATATCTTCAAAAGCTGGTGCCGGATGCTGGCCGGGCAGGTGTTCCTGCTGCTGATGAACGCCTGGTGCCTGAAGCTGTTCACCAGCATGGTGGGGGCGTTCATTGCCAATCCGCTGTCACTCTGAACGGAGGAAACCCATGAAAAAACGAATTTTGTCCCTTCTGCCGCTGGCGCTGGTGCTGGCGGCATTGCTCTGCGCCCCGGCTTTTGCCCTAACCGAGAGCGAGGTGGAGGCCCAGGTGGCCGCGTCCAGCAAGGAAGCCGTCACCGGGAACGTGCTGATCTGGTTTTTCTGCGCTGTGGCCTTTTTGAAGGTGTCACAGAAAATCGACAGCATCCTGGGCACTCTGGGCATCAATGTGGGCCGCACCGGCGGTTCCCTGATGGCCGAGGCCATGATCGCCGCCCGGGGCGTCACCATGATCGCCAAGGCGGGCGGCCACGCCATAGGCGGCGCGGTCCGGTCAGGGGGCGGCGCGGCCCAAGGCGCTCCCTCCGGCTCCACAGGCGGCTTCTTCAAGGGCGGACTCATCGGCATGGCCGGACGGCACATCACCAACAGCGCCGTGAAAACGGCCACCTCTCAGACCGCCAACCTCCATACCGCGCAAAGCCAGACCGCGACCTCCGCCATGCACACGGCCAGCTCCGCCCAGTCTGAGGGCGTCCACACGGCCAGTTCCGTCCACTCCGGCGTCTCCCATACCGTCAACGCGGTCCAGGGCAGCCGTTTCAGCACCGCCAGCTCCGGCACAGTCCACACAGACAGCAGTTTTCAGTCCGGCGGCGTGAACACCGACACCTCCGGCATCATCCAGACGGAAAACTCGGTGCAGTCCGCCGCCATGCAGTCGGACACCTCCGTTATCTCGGGGCAGGACAGCACCAGCAGCGAGGCTTTTTCCGACAGCGCTGTTTTCGCGGATGCCATAGCCCAGCAGGAGGGCGTCATCATCACCGGGCACGAATCACAGTCCTCTGTCCATTCGGACAGCAATTCCCAAACCTCCGGCCCCGGTGCTCCGTCCGCTCCCTCTGGCCCCAATAGCGCGCCCTCCGCTCCATCGGGCGGCAGCGCTCAGGTGTCTCAGTCGGCCAACAGCTCTCAGACCGTCTACGCTGGCGGTGGAAGCGAACGTGTCCATACCCAGTCCAGCGCCACGGAAACCGCCCACACTCAGTCCGACACCCATACGGTCCGCCAGACCAGCATCGGCGGCGCTGTATTTGCCCGGTCTCTGGCCTCCGGCGGCAAGTTCGCCAACGACGTAATCGGCACTGTGGCCCGGGGCGATATCCGCTCCACTGGCTCCATCACCGGGGACCTGGCTGCCCAGTCCCTCAGCTCCTACATGGGCCACACAGCCCTGGGGGCCGGGGCCAGGAACATCCCCCGGTATTCCGATGTGGAAATCGGCGGTGGGCGCATCACCGGCACGGAGTACAAGCCGGGCAGCAAAGAGGGGCTGGCCTTCGGAATGTATCACGCGGGGCAGTATGCCGCTCCCGAAGGCCCCCATCAGAAGGTCCATTCCGCGGATGGGACACTGTGGTTCAAGCAGTACGCCCAGGACGCGGTGGAACGCAAGCCCTACAAGGCCCCGGACGGCACTGTGGCCTACGAGGAAAAAATCGTGAAGAAGCTGCCCAACGCGCCCAAGCGGAAGGACCGCATTTAAGGAGGAAACCCATGCGACAAGAAGAACGGGATGTCTACGTCATCCCACCCAATTTTATCGAGGGCGGAAGCCTGATGGGCGGTATGTTCAAGACCTGGAACGCCATTGAGGCCGGGATCTTGGGCGCGCTCACCGCCTTGCCTGTGCTCCGGCTCGGCTTTTCCCTCACCACCCGCATCATCATCCTGTGCGTCACCACCCTGCCCCTGGTGCTGGTGGCCCTCATCGGCATCGGCGGCGAGAGCCTGTCCCAATTCATCCTCCAGTTCATCAGCTATCTGCGCAACCGGCGCGTGCTGGACCAGACCGGGACAGGCTCCAAGAAGGGGCTGCTCCCCAGCTGGGCGCAAAAGGAGCACACCGCCAATCCGGATGTGGAGGAACTGCCCAAAAGCCGCCGCCGGTTCCATGTGGATGTGAAAAAGCGGGAGGTCTCCCAGCACAAAACCTTCCTGGAGCGGGAGGAAGTGGTCAAGCCCCTGAATCCCCTGGCGGATTACGTGCCCATTGAGAAGATCACCCACGGCGTCATCAAGACCCGGGACCGCCGCTATATCAAGGTGGTGGAGGTGGTGCCCGTGAATTTCCTGCTGCGCAGCGCCCAGGAGCAGCGCAGCATCATCTATTCCTTCATCAGCTATCTCAAGATCGCGCCGGAGAAGGTGCAGTTCAAGGTGCTCACCAAGCGGGCGGACATCGACCGACACATGGAGAGCGTCCGGGAAGAGCTGGCGAGGGAAACGGACCCCCACTGCCGGATGCTCCAGGAAGACTATCTTCGGCTGATTCGGGACCTGGGCTCCAGGGAGGCCATCACCCGGCGCTTTTTCCTCATTTTTGAGCATGAACCGCTCCCCGGAACGAAACGGGGCCAGGAGGAGGACGAGGCCATTGCCTCCCTCCAGACCGCCGCCCGCACCGCCGCCAATTACCTGCGCCAGTGCGGCAACATGGTGCTCATGCCGGAGGAACAGGATGAAGCGGTGGCCGAGATTCTTTACCATATCCTCTGCCGCCGGGAAAGCAACGAGCACCCCTTCACCGACAAGGCCAAGCGGGTGGTGGCGGAATACCTGGCCTCCGGACGGGACGTGAACACCATCCCCGCCAACGAGTTCTACGCCCCCGGTGAGATCGACTTCACCCACGGACGCTACATCTGCATCGACGGCGTGTACTACGCTTATCTGCTGGTGCCCTCGGACGGCTTCAAAACCCAGGTGCCCGCCGGGTGGCTGTCCCTGCTGGTGAACGCCGGGGACGGCATCGACCTGGACGTGTTCCTCACCCGCCAGCCCAAGGACCGCATGATCCGCAAGCTGGGCCAGCAGCTCCGCATCAACCGAAGCAAGATCCGGGAGACCAGCGACACCAACAGCGACTTCGATGACCTGGACGGGGCCATCCGCAGCGGCTACTTCCTGAAGGACGGCCTGGGAAACAACGAGGATTTCTACTACCTGAATCTCCTGGTCACGGTGACAGCGGGCAGCGTGGACGAGCTGGAGTGGAAGTGCGCCGAAATGAAAAAGCTGCTCCTGTCCCAGGACATGAACGTACAGCCCTGTTCCTTCTGTGAGGAGCAGGCTTTTCTGTCCTCCCTGCCCCTGGTTTCGCTGGAGAAACACCTCTTTGAGCGGTCCAAACGCAACGTCCTCACCCTGGGGGCGGCAAGCTGCTACCCCTACACCAGCTATGAGATGTGCGACGACAACGGCATTTTGCTGGGGGTGAACAAGCACAACAACTCCCTCATCATCGTGGATATCTTTGATTCCAACGTCTACAAAAACGCCAATATCGCCATTCTGGGCACCAGCGGGGCGGGCAAGAGCTTCACCATGCAGCTCATGGCCACCCGCATGAGGCGTAAGGGTATCCAGGTGTTTATCGTGGCCCCGCTGAAAGGCCATGAGTTCCACCGGGCCTGCTCCAACATCGGCGGGGAGTTCATCCAGATATCCCCCGCCTCCCCCAACTGCATCAACGTCATGGAGATCCGCAGGGTGGACAAGTCCGTGGATGAGTTGCTGGACGGCCCTGGGGTGGAAAAATCCCTGCTGGCGGCGAAGATCCAGCGGCTGCACATCTTTTTCTCACTGCTGATTCCCGACATGAGCCACGAGGAGCGGCAGCTTCTGGACGACGCCCTCATCCGCACCTACGCCAACCTGGGCATCACCCATGACAACGCCACCCTGGAGGACCCGAAGCGGCCGGGGCAGTACCGCACCATGCCGGTGTTGGGCGACCTCTACGACACCTTGAAGGAAGTGCCGGACACCAAACGGCTGGCCAATATCATCAACCGTCTGGTCCACGGCTCCGCCAAGACCTTTAACCAACAGACCAACGTGTCTCTGGACAACAAGTACACGGTGCTGGACATCTCCGAGCTGACGGGCGACCTGCTGACGGTGGGGATGTTCGTGGCCCTGGACTACGTTTGGGACAAGGCCAAGGAGAACCGCACCGAGGAAAAGGCCATCTTCATCGACGAGTGCTGGCAGCTCATCGGCGCCAACAGCAACCGTCTGGCGGCGGAGTTCGTGCTGGAGATTTTCAAAATCATCCGGGGCTACGGCGGCTCGGCCATCTGCGCCACCCAGGATATCAACGACTTCTTTGCCCTGGAGGACGGCAAGTACGGGAAGGGCATCATCAACAACGCCAAGACCAAGATTTTGCTGAACCTGGAGGACGAGGAGGCCCGTCGGGTGCAATCCCTGCTCCATCTGTCTGAGGCCGAGGTCATGGAGATCACCCACTTTGAGCGGGGCAGCGGGCTTATTAGCACCAATAACAATAATGTGACGGTGGAGATCAAATGCAGCCAGATGGAGAAGGAGCTGATCACTACCGACCGCCGGGAGCTTCAGGAGCTGCTGAACCGCGGCGGAGGCCGGAAGGCCGGGTGAATGGGCTGTACGCATTGGAGTGGCGCGAATACGTCTCAAGACCGCTGGAATACGTACCCCAGTTTCTGGACGGCGCGTATACGTCCTAATACGTACAGCTTCAAAACTTGTACGCAATCAAGAATACTCTAATGCGTATAAGCATGATTTTCAGGAGTTTTGTACGTATAAGCGCCACCCTATTACGGCGTTAATGCGTATGATTACGCACGAATACGCACAGGAGGAACCGACATGAAAATAAGGGATCAGAACTACAGCCAGGAGACCGCCGCCCTGCTCCGGGATATCTCCATGTACCGGGCCTTGCGGGAGGGCCAGCTGCTCCAGCTGTACCCTGGAAAACAGGCCATCATCCGCAAACTGCTGGCATACATGAGCAAACAGCACAGGATCGTATACGAGGACGGGCTCTACTTTCCCGCCCCCGGCAGGCCGGACCACATCGACTTCGGCCTGCTGGCCGCCGTGTGGGTGCTGGTGGACTTCATCGACCGGGTGGAGTATCACTCAGTGGGCGATTTCCCGGCCAAATTGATCTTTATCGCGGATAGCGAGGTCTACGAGGTGGTCCATATGGAGGCGGGGCGGGAAGCCCTGCTGTCCCAGGTGATGGGCAGGAAGGAGGAAAAGCCGTCTCATTACCTGGTGCTGGTGGACAGCCCGGAGCAGATCAACGGGCTGGAGCTGCCCAACGTCTGCGGCTATTGCACCGTCGCCCCCAATGGGACGGTGGAGTATTATCAAAAAGAGTGAAAGGACTGAAAATTTGAACCGAACCATCCTATCCCAGCGCATTTCCTCCATTTTGGATGACATCCAGCGGCTGAACAGCGCACTGTTCGCCATGAACACCACTGATATCCAGCGATACCCGGACAACTACGAAACGCTGTCCACCGACGCGGCCCTGCGGGCGGAGCAGATCGCCTGCCGGCTTCGGCACATCCTCTACGCCTCCACCAACGTTCAGAAGGAGGAATACCTCACGTCCGCCGCCCTGATGCAGGGCATTGACATCCAGTACAATGACGGAATCATGGAGATCACCCTGCCCAGCCTGCTGCCCAAACGGAGGCGGCGGCCCAGCTCGGAGTTCCTGCTGGACCCGTTTCACGCCGCCCTCAGCCAGTACGCCCGGGAGCACCCCATGCCCCAGTTCAAGCACTGCGTGGTGTGCTTTTCCAACATCTATGACCGGGAGCTGCCGGAGCGCCGGGTGCGGGACTACGACAACCTGGAGCTGAAGCGGCTGCTGGACGTGGCCGCCTCCTTCATGCTGGTGGATGACAGCGGCCTTTTGTGCGACGCCTACCACACCACTGAGCTGGGCGAAGCGGACTGCACCCGCATCTCCATCATGGACAGCGGGCGTTTTGCGGACTGGCTGAAAGAGCGGGAAAAAGTGCTGGATTCCATCAGGGATCTATAGCCCAAAACCATTGAAAATAGGGGTCCTATTTTAGCATTTTTTTGCGCTCCTGTTTTTGGACCCTGTGCGTTGCTTCTAAAAGTGTTGATACGACACGGGTTGCGCCGTTTTCAAAACACCAAAAAACGCCCAAGTCAAGGCGAGCTTGGGCGTAAATCAGGCTATGGAGGGGGTTATGCGCTCAATGAAGAAAAGCAAAGAAAAAGTACATAGCCTGGACAGCTTCTCCACCCTGCTGCTGACCCTCATTGCCCTGTCCGGCGAGTTCCCTACTGAGCAGATCATACGTCTGCCGAGTACAGGCGCATATAAAGAGAAAGTCATCAAGTCGCTCAAAAATGACGGCCTCATCCGCACTTACTACCATGATGGCCTGCGCGGTCTGCGGCTGACGGCTGCGGCTAAGAAACAGCTGGCCGCTGACTGGCCGGATCGGTTTGTCCCACTCTTTACCGGCGACACCATGACCAACGCACCCAAGTATACCGTCCTCCACCGTCTGCGCCTCCATCGTATGGCTGAGACGCTGGTGTCTATGCTCAACGCGGGCATATCGTCTTTCCCCTGGCAAAAGCCTGTCGTGTTTACTCCCACGCCGCTCGACCAGGCCCCGTACATTGAACGGCCCGCTTATTACAGCTCCCGCGAGCTCAAGCATCTGGGGGCGGCGGCAACAAAAATACGAAATTCCCGCGCTGTGGGCGTCTTGCTGACAGACGGCAATGTTTTCACCGTCTACAACACCGGACCTGCCCTGATGAAGTGGGAGTACCAGGCGGAAATGCGGCTCAAAGCCCTGCTGCAAATCGAACTGTGCCAAAACCGGCTCCCTAGACAGTTTGGAGGCGCCGGACAATGTGCAATTTTATTTGGTTCTGATATGGAGCAACTGCCGGCCCTGTTAGACGCCGACACCAGGACACAGCACCATTTCATTCAGGACGGGAGCTATGTCCGCTTCTATTTTCTCACCAACGACCACCATGGCGACGTCCTTCTGGAGCTGCTTTGCAGCCCGGATGAAAAAGCGGCACTGGACAGCACCCTTGCCCAAGGCCTCGACCCGCCCCGGCCCGGCTGGCCGGTGGTAAACGACGCCATGGACGGGGACAGCCCGGTGCTGTTTGGCTATACCTGTGATATGCCCCGGATCAAAAATTTTGACTACGCCCTGCACATCCAGCACAGAACGGGGCTGCTGTACTGCTTTGATTTCCAGGAGTCCGCCCTGCGGGAGCTGTGCGGGCCGAATGTGGAGATCCAGTGCATCGACTTTGAAGCCTACGAAAGGAGTGTGTTCCATCAACCGCAAGAAATTGATTAGCCTGCTGCTCATTCTGCCCATCGCCCTGGCCGCCCTGCTCTACGGCGGGGGCTTCATGGCTCAATTTATCTACAACTACGATGTCTGGCAGGCAGGAGGCGCGGCGTTCGGCACCGCGCCTCAATTTCCAAATGCCAATTTCTTTGCCTGCATTGCCGCTGTGTTCCGCTGGCCCTCCGGGCTGTATGGCCTGGGGTCGTGCGTGGCCGCGCTGGCGGCGTTGACATTCGGCGTGTTGCACATGGGTCAGGGCGAGGGCGGGGAACTGGACAAGGCCCGCAACCTGATGTATTCGGATAAGGGCACCTATGGCACGGCGGGCTTTCTGTCCAAGCGGGAGATGAAGGACGTGCTGGACCTGGTGCCCAATATCCGCAAGCACCCTGGCATCATCCTGGGGGAGCTGGACGGCCAGGTGGTGTGCGTCCCCCTCAAGACTCGGTTCAACGGCAATCTGGCCGTCTATGGGGCCAGCGGCTCCAAGAAGACCCGGGCCTTCTGCGTCAACATGATTTTGCAGAGCGTGGCCCGGAAGTCCTCGCTGGTCATCTGTGATCCCAAGTCGGAGCTTTACGAAAAGACCAGCGAGTATCTGCGGGATCAGGGCTACACCGTGAAGGTGTTCAACCTGGTGACGCCCGCCGCCTCCGATTCCTGGAACTGCCTGTCAGAGATCGAGGGCCAGGAGCTGATGGCCCAGCTTTTTTGCGATGTGATCATTAAGAATACGGGCAGCGGTCGGGGAGACCATTTCTGGGACAATGCCGAACTGAACCTGCTGAAAGCTCTGGTACTCTATGTGGAGCAGGGCTATCCGGAGGGCAGGCGCACCATCGGGGAGGTCTACCAGCTTCTGGCCATGAGCAGCGAAAAAGAGCTGAACGCCCTGTTCGACGTGCTCCCCATCTCCCACCCGGCCAAGGCCCCCTACAGCATTTTCAAGCAGTCCTCGGAGAGCGTCCGGGGCGGCGTCATCATCGGTTTGGGCTCCCGGCTCCAGGTGTTTCAGAACCAGGATATCCGCAACATCACCGGCTATGATGAGATCGACCTGGAGCTTCCCGGCAAACAGCCCTGCGCCTACTTCTGCATCACCAGCGACCAGGACAGCACCTTCGATTTCCTGTCCTCCCTGTTCCTGTCCTTCATCTTTATCAAGCTGGTGCGGTATGCCGACCAGAACTGTCCCGGCGGGGCGTTGCCTGTCCCAGTCCATGTGCTGGGGGAAGAACTGTGCGCCTGCGGAGTTATCCCTGACCTTTCCCGAAAAATCAGCGTCATCCGCTCCCGAAACATCTCCATGTCCTGCGTGTTCCAAAATCTCGCCGGCCTCCAGAACCGCTATCCCGACAACCAATGGCAGGAAATCCTGGGCAACTGTGACATCACCCTGTTCCTGGGCTGCACCGACGCCCTCACGGCTACGTTCATTTCAGACCGCACCGGGGAGGCCAGCATCGCCGTCACCAGCAAGGGCCGGCAGTTAAGTAGCTGGCAGGTGACCAACTACACCCCTTTGTACCGGGAGACCAGCGGCGTAGGCAAACGCAAGCTCATGACCATGGATGAGGTGCTGCGCATGGATGTGGACCGCGCCCTGGTGATCCTCCGGGGCAAAAAAGTATTGGAGGTAGACAAATATGACTATTCCAAGCATCCCGAGGCGAAAAAGCTCCGGGCAGGTAAGGCCTCCTCCCACGTTCCGGCGTGGCAGGAGGCGCAAAAGCAGACGCGGGCCGCAGCAAAGAAGGAGGTGAAGCCGGCCCCAGCCCAGTCTGCCGCTGTGCCTAAAAAAGAACCGGCGTCTGAACCGGCTCCGGCGAAGCAGGCGGCGCATGAGGCCGCGCCGCGAGTAAAGAGCACAAGCAAGGATTCCATTATCAAGCCAAAACCGAAAAAGGAGGACTGACATTTGGCAAGAAAAAAAGCAGTGACCGAACCCCAGGAGGAGCAGATGCCTGATGCCGCCGTTCCCATGGAGGACACCTCCGGGGCGGAGTTTGACCCCGGCCCTGCGGAGGATGCGCCCGGCGGCATGGACCCCCCCGGCATGGAGGGCAGCGCCCCGGGCGGGGATTTCACCGAGAGCGGGGACAGCGGCGGTGGGGATCTCCCCGTGGGCGATGATATATCTTTTGATCCCCCCGCGGATGGAGATGTCCTGCCCGGTGAGGAGCCCGGCCTGGGCATTCTTTCCCCCAGTGATGGAGAGAGCGGCATGGGCGATGTCTCCGCCGATCCCGATGGGGATGCTGACAGCGAGGACTACGCCGCCCTGCTGGCTGCGGTGAGTCAGGGGGGCATGGAGCCTGTTCCCCTGCCGGAGGATGAGGGCAGCGGTGAGACGGACATGGACGGCGAGGGCCAGGACAGCAGCCCCGGCGAAATGCCGCCCATGCCCCCGGAGGACTATGCCGGCGCTTTGCCGTCCGCGTCTGACGGGGAGGACCCCACCGCCGCCACGGGCAGCCCCACCCCCGCCCGAGTCGTGGACCGCCGTACCAACCCCCGGCGGGAGCGCGTACTCACCGTCGATCCCCGGGCCGAGGTGCTGACCCAGCAGGACCTGGAGGATATCATCTGGCACGAGCTGGAAAATGCCCAGCGCACCGGCCACCTCCTCACCGGCAAGCTGGGCGGCGTGGAGCGGACGCGGAACGGCATGGACACGGCCATCATCCTCTACAAGGGCGTGAAGGTGCTGGTTCCACTGAAAGAGATGGGCGTTCACACCGGCTCTGTTCCCAGCGGTCCGGACTACGCTCCCTGGGCGGCGGGGGTGATCCGCGTCCTCAGTGCCCGGCAGAACTCCGACGTGGATTTCATGGTGCGCGGCTTCGGCGACAGCGAGAGCGGCGGCCGCATCGTGGTGGGAAGCCGGCGGGACGCCATGCGCCGCAAGCGCAGGCGGTTCTACCTGGACACGGATGAGCTGGGCCGCCACATGATCGAGCAGGGCAGTCTGGTGCAGGCCCGGGTGGTGGCCGTGACGGACAAGGCCCTCCGGCTGGAGGTCTTTGGCGTGGAGTGCAACGTGGTCGCCAGGGGCATTTCCTGGATGTGGGTGAGCAGCGCCCGGGACAAGCACTATGTAGGTGAGCTGATCCCGGTCCGGGTGACGAAAATTGAGCGGTACAGCGCGGGCCGCATCGCCATCCGGGTGGACGCCAGGGAGCTTTTCGGCGAAGCCGGGGACAACCTCTCCCAGTGTCAGCTCCAGGGCCGGTATGTGGGCGAGGTGACGGATGTGCATAAGGGCCGAGTGTTTATCCGGCTCGACATCGGCGTGAACGCCCTTGCCCATGAGTGCCGGGATATGCGTATGCCCGGCAGAAAGGATACCGTCAGCTTCACCGTCACCCGGCTGGACGAAAAGAACGGCATCGCCATCGGCATCATCACCCGCATCATCAAACAAAATCTGTAAAAGGAGCTGCTTTTTATGAAGCTGAAGTACATCAAACGCATGGCGCTGTGTCTGGCGCTGACGCTGGCCCTCAGCGTCAGCGCCTTTGCCTCCGCTGTGCCGGAAAATCTGGTGGTGGAGAACCTGAACGGCCAGCAGCGCATCACCAAGACCTATGTGCTCCCGCCCGACACCGACCCGGAGATCTTGAAAGAGCCGTCGTTTGATTACGACGGCTTTACCTATACCTGGGCCTTCACCACCAAGGAGGAGCACACCTTTCTGGAGTCCAAAACCGCCACCCAAACAGTGACGGTGGAGACGGCCAAGAAGGACCTCAATACCATCCTGGAGCAGCTGGCCCCCACGCTTCCCTATGATGATGGAGAGTACACGGGTGAGCTGGCCCTGGACCACACCACCCTGTCCACCGTGGCGTCGGGCTACACCACCCAGCGGGGCTCCATCACCGCCACCAAGACCATCGGCCCCCTGGACCGCAACGATATGTCCTACATCCCGGCCACCACCACGAAGAACGGCCGCACCCTCTCCCTGGTCAACGTGGATTGGCAGGTCATCGGCTCCGATGTGGTGGGGGATATGATGGCCCCCTGCTCCTATCAGGCGGTCGCCACCTATTCCGCCGCTACCAGCAGCCAGGTCGCCACAGGCTATGTCACCACCGCCGAGTACAAGGGCGAGGTGGTGGCGGAGGGCGTGGAAAACATCACCTATACGGTGGTCTATGTGGGCAGCGAGATCGTCCCGGCGGAACCCGATCCCACTGAGCCTGTCGAGCGGGCCTATCCGTCCTTCTTCCTGCCCATGGCCGTCATCGGCGGCGTCCTGCTCCTGGCGGCATTGGCGGCGCTGGGCGTGTTCGGCGTCCGCCTGTTCCGGCACAGGAAGAACGTCTATGTGTACGTCCCCGGCGACAGTCCCCGGGACTACAAGCTGATCGCCAAGTTCCGGGCGGAGCCGGACAGGCCGGAGGTCGATATTCGGAACATGACCCCCTACCCCAATACCACCATTGCGGTGGAGATCAAGCGGCCCCTGGCAAAGCAGCTGGTGGGCCAGACCTTCACCGTCCACCACCGCACTGCGGACTACACCTATACCGTCCTCCGGGACAGCCCGGCGGATTGGCACGAGTTTGACCCCACAGAGGAAAAGGAGGATGCCATTTGAAACACATCGGAAAAATCGCGGGCCTGGCGCTGTCCGCCGTGATGGCGCTGACCATGACCGCCCCGGCCTTTGCGTCGGATTACAGCTTTACCACCACGGCCCTCCAGGATTACTACAACAGCACCAGCTATGAGGACGTCTACGGCTCCCAGTACAACTATGGCGGGCGCAACGTGGTGGACTACGACATCCCCGAGCTGGAGTACGGCCGCATGAGTACCACCATGACCGGCGTGATGGAGCGGACCATCCTGCCAGGGCTCCAGCAGGTCGTGGCATCCACGGACGGCTCCGGCTACGGCCTGGGCGGCGAGAACGGCGGCGGTGGCGGCCCCCTCACGGAACTGGTGCTGGATGACGGCACGGGCGCGGGTTCCGGCTCCACGGTGCCGGTGATCCCCGACACCCCGCAGATCACGGTCCCCAACTCCCCCGCCTACACCAGCGTCCAGGGCATGGCCTACAAGGACGGCAGCATCGGCACGCTGAAGATCGCCAAACTGGGCATCAGCGTGAAGGTCTGGGAGGGTGAGTCCACCACCAGCATGGCCAAGGGTGTGGGCCACTACAGCTCCACCTCTGCCTGGGATGGCAATGTCGGTTTGGCTGGGCACAACCGGGGGGCCAAGTACAACATCGGCACCATCAAAAATCTGGTGGCCGGCGACACCATCACCTACACCACCATGTATGGCACCCGTACCTATCAGGTGACGTCGGTGAAAACCATCACCAACACCGACTGGAGCTATCTCCAGGGCACCGCCGACAACCGCATCACCATCACCACCTGCCTGGAGAACCATCCGGAGAGCCGGGTCTGCGTCCAGGCTGTGGAGGTGAAGTGACCAAGCCCCAGGAAAAAAATTTTTGCCGGGGGCCTCCCAATTTGTTGAAAACCGCATTCTCCGTTTGTATAAGGAAGTATACCGGCCTCTCTGGGACCGGAACAATACAAAGGAGGTCTTTTTATGCGGCAAAGGATGTTTACCCTCTTGGCAGGGATGGCCCTGGGCATGGTCCTGCTCAGCGGTGGCTACGCCGCCAGTACTGCCCTCACCGCCACCGTCAGCAACCAGCCCATCTATGTAGACGGCCAGCGGGTATACCTCACCGCCTATCATATCGGCGGGAACAACTTCGTGAAGCTCCGAGACATCGGACAGGCCGTGGGCTTCAATGTCTATTGGGACGGGACGGTGCAAATCGAGAGCGATAAGCCCTATACCGGGGTCATCCCCTCCAGTCAGACGCCTGTACCCACCCAGCTGATCCCAACCGTCCCCACCGAAGCCAGTGCGCAGGCAGCCATCAAGGCTCTGCGGGACACCTATCCCCACGGAACGGCTTACCCCACGCCCTACCGGCCCAACAATCCTCTCTCCAGGCCCTATACCAACTGCGACCACTGTGCCGGCTGGGCCATGCTGTGCAGCGATGCGGCCTTTGGCGATTTACCCTGGCGGTATCAGACCGCCCCGGCCTGGAGCGATATCCGGGCGGGGGACCTGGTTCGGTACGACAATTCCTATGGCGGCCATGTTGTGGTCGTGGTGGACAAGACGGACGAATACATCCTCGTCACCGAGAGCGGCGCCAACAATAAGGTCCGCTGGAGTGGACAGTATTTCAAGTGGTGGCTGGAGGAACAGCCCGGCTATGCCCGTTGGACACGGTATCCCTAATTTAATCATCTGACATCGAAAGGCCAGACTGTACCCACAGTCTGGCCTTTCCTCGTACAAGGAGGACGATATTTTGAAGCACAAATTCTTTCAGCGCGCCTTGGCCATGCTTTTGGCCCTGGTGTGCGTCATGGGCATTCTGCCCTTGTCCGCATTTGCCGCCGGGGGAAGCGCCCCCAGTTCCATCACCCAGCGGTCCTCCGCCTACATGACCATCGGCGGGCGGTCCGTCCGCTATAAGGCGGCCAGCAGCACCATCAACAACGTGGGCCTGCCATATGTGTTCAACGAGCAGGTGGACGTACCCGGTTACGGAACGACCCGCGCCCTGTGCGCCTACCAGCACGGCACCTTGGGTCCCGCAGCCAACGGCCAGAAGTGGAACTTCAAGAGCGAGGTCAACAGCGCCTCCCTGAAGGTGCTGCTGACCTATATCTATTCCTACACCTATGGGGACTTTGAGGCCGCGGGCGACGCCGTCGGTCTGGAGCACTGGAACCAGTATTGGTCCAACATCTGGTTCCTTGTGGCGCAGGCCATGTCCTGGTACTACGAGCACGGTATCATCAAAGATGTGACCAGCGACCGGGAGGGCTTCATTGAGCAGGCCAGCGAGGAGTTCGTTGCGGCCATGCGGCTCTACCATCAGACCTACGGCCAGTCCAGCTGGATCACCAACTGGGACGCCATCGGCACCCATTCCATCATAGACAGCACCGATGGCGGGGCCACCGGCGTTTCCGCCTACGATTACGTCTCCACCGGCGTCAATCTGGTGCTGGATCATCCCGAATACTTCCACGATTACCACCTGTGGATCTATGAGTGGGACAGTACGCAGCCCTGGAAGCTGACGGGCCAGTCCGGCACTCCCATGCAGCGGCTGCTCATTGCCGTGCCGGAGGAACGGACAGAAGAGGAGGACACTGTTCAGCTGACAGTAAAAAAGCTGGAAGCCGGTACAAATAAGCCTCTTCCCGGCGTCACCTTCAAAGTCGAGAATTCCGCTGACCCTGCCGCATTCTCTGTCACGCGGCAGACCGGCTCCGATGGAACGTTTACCCTCACTGCTGAGGCAGACCATCTCACAGCCGGCCAGTATCTCATCACCGAAGAGGCCGCGCCCGAGGGCTATGTGGCCCAGACTGCCTCCCAGTTGGTGACAGTCCTGCCCAACGGCTCCGCCAACAGTGTGTTCACTTTCTTTAATGAGCCGACCACGACAACGACTACTCCCGGCACCGGCTCCATTCGCAAGGTAAACGCGGACAACCCCACTGAGGGCATTCCCGGCGCGGTTATCCGCATCACTTCGGTCAAGCTGGATGATGGCGGCAGCTTTGTCAGCGAGTACACCACCAAGGACGGCGGCTATATTTTGAAGGAGGATCTGGATTTCTCCCAGCTCCCCACCGGAAGCTATATCGCCGAGGAGATCACTCCGCCGGAGGGGTTCATCCTGAGCTCTGATGTGTCCAAGGTCAAGCAGCCCTTTGTGTGGGACGGCGAGCACGACATCAGCCTGATTTTTGAAAACAGCGCGAAAGTTCGTGTGCAGCTGAAGAAGGTGGACGAGAGCAACGCCCCCCTTCCCGGGGCTGTTTTTGTTATCCTGCGGGACGGCCAGGTGATCGGCACCGAGGAAACTCAGCCCGACGGCACCATCACCGTGTCCAACGTCAGCGAGGGGTACTATGAGTTCCGTGAGGTAAGTGCCCCGTCTGGCTTCGACTGCGACCGCTCCCCCGTGGGCGTCCATGTGGAGGCCAAGGACCTTCAGGGTGAACAGACCATCGTGGTCACCAAAATGAACCATCACAAGCGTTCCCTGACCATCACCAAGCGGAACACCGAGACCGGCGACCCCGTTCCCGGCACCTCTTTCCATATCCGGGGTGTGAACCTGGGCTATGAAAACGACGTGGTGACGGGCGCCGACGGCAAGGTGACCATCTCCGATATGCCTTCCGGCTGCTACGAAATCGAAGAGACAGACGTACCCGCGCCCTATATCCTGGACACCAACAACCGTAAGACCGTCTGGATCGACGCCGAAAAGGACCAGGATGTGGTGGTTGATTTTGTCAACTCCACCCGGCCCGGCCTGCGGCTGCTGAAAATTGACGCTCAGACCGGCGAGCCTCTTTCCCAGGTCCAGTTCCGCATCAGAGAGGTCAACGGCGGCTATAACGAGCTGCACTTCACCAACGCCGAGGGCCTGATCGTGCTGGAAGGGCTGAACCCCGGGGCCTATACCGTGCAAGAAACGAAGCCCAAGAATGGCTGGGTGGCGGATGATACCGTCCACACCGTCTACCTGGAGGAGAATAAGACCACCACCCTTGAACTGAAAAACCTGCGCAAGCCGGATCTGTATGTCAAGAAGGTGGACAGCATCACGGGCAGCCCCATCAAGGGCGTTAAATTCCAAATCTGGCGCGGGTCTGACGACACCCAGAGCGGCGAGTATAACGACCTGGGCACCTTCTACACTGATGAGCAGGGCCAGATCCATCTGGTTCGGGTCAATACCGGGTGGTACAAGATCCAGGAGCTGGAACCCGCCCCCGGCTACACCATCAAAGAACCGGCTATCCAGGAGATTTATATGGAGGCCGGAAAGGACCACACCGTCACCTTTGAGAACACCCCCAAGAACGCGATAGTGGTCGAGAAGTATGATTCCGTCACTCATCAGGCCCTGCCCGGGTGTACCTTCCAGCTGAGGTATCTGGGCGGCGCATCCGGCACAGGCGGCACCGTCATCGGCCAGAAGGTGACGGGGAACAACGGCATCGCCATGTGGACCGGGTTGAATCCCGGGTCCTATATCGTGGAAGAGGTCGATCCAGCGGACGGATATAACATCATAAATGCCTCTGAAACCGTATTCTTGGCCGATGATGGTGAGCAGAGCGTGGTCACTGTCCGGTTCAACAATTCCCCTAACGGCTCCCTCCTGATCCGGAAGGTGTGCGCCACAAATCCCTCTGTCACCCTCCAGAACGCCGAGTTCAAAGTGACCTATGCGGACGGCACCCTCATCGGCGATAGCAACGGCATTTTCAGGTCCGACGAAAACGGCGAGGTGCTGATTGACGACCTGAAGCCGGGCTCCAGCGTGGTGGTCACCGAGGTGCGGGCCCCTGCGGGTTTCCTCATCGACACCCAGAGCGTCACCGTTCAGATCAAGGAAGGCCGCACCATGTCCGTGGTCATGAAAAACCAGCCCAAAGGAAAACTGATCATTCAGAAGCGGGACAGCCAGACCAACGAGGTCCTGCCCGGCGCTGAGTTCCGGGTCACCACCGCCGCCGGCTGCGAGGTTGGTCTGGACGGCGTGATTGGCACTTCCTCCCTGACCCAGAACGGCATTTTCACCACCGACAGCCAGGGCGAGATCCGCATTTCCAACCTCGTCCCCGGCGCATATGTCATCAATGAAATCAAAGCCCCGGGCGGCGGGTATGTCATTGACACCCCCTCCACCAACGTGGTCATCGGGCAGGGCGGCGACACCCAGACAGTGGTGATTAAAAACACCAAGAAGGGTCAGTTGATCGTCGAGAAGTACGATAAGATCACGAAGCAGCCCCTGGCCGGTGCGCAGTTCAAAATCATGACGGCCAATGGGGAGCTCACCCCCGACAATGAGGGGCTCACCAGCTCCAACGGCCTCTATACCACCGACCAGAACGGCCAAATTGTGTTGTCCAAGCTCCTGCCCAACACCTATGTGGTTTCTGAGGAACGTGCCCCGGACAATTACCGCAAGGACCCCACCCCGCAGACGGTCGTAGTCAATGCCGGGGACACGCAGACGGTTCGCTTTTATGACGACCCCCTCTGTACCCTCACCATTTTGAAGCGGGATGCCGTCACCAAGAAGCCCCTGAAGGGCGCTGAGTTCCTGGTCCGGGACAGCTCCGGCCATGTGATTGGTCCCAACAATGGCCTCTACACCACCGGCACCGACGGCACCGTGACCGTCACCGGGTTGGCCCCCAATTCCACGGTGGTGGTGTCTGAGAAACGGGCTCCCACAGGCTACATCCTCGATGAGACTCCCAAAAACATCGTGGTGCGCTCCGGCGTGGCCAACAGCCTGATTTTTGATAACGAGCCTGGAACCACCCTCATAATCCGGAAATTCGTCGAGGGCACCGAGAACGAGCCCCTGTCTGGCGTGGCCTTTAAGGTCGTGGACGGCGCTGGGGCGGCGGTTGGTCCCGACGATGGCGTCTATTATACTGATAAGGCGGGCGAAATCGTCCTGGAGGGCATCGAGCCCGGCACAACAGTGAAGGTGCGCGAAATCAAGACCGTGGAGGGCTATGTCCTCGATGGCACCCCCCAGGACATCAAAATCAAGGGCGGCGAGGTGCAACAGCTCACATTTTGGAACAAAAAGGCGGGCACACTGGTCATCGAGAAAAAGGATTCTGTGTCCGGGGCATTCATTTCCGGCGCCCAGTTCCAATTGACGTATGCCAATGGCGGCTACGTTGACAATATCAATGGTCATTTGTCCTCCAACGGCCTGTATACCACAAACGATAAGGGCCAGATCCGCATTGAGGGCATCGTGGGCACCGTGGTCGCCAAGGAGGTCAAGGCAGCCCCCGGCTATGTGATCGACCAGTCCACTCAGGTACAGACTGTCACAGTCAACCCCCTGGACACGCAGACACTCACCTTCCTCAACGAGCCCCTGTGCTCCCTCACCATCACGAAACTGGATTCCGTCACCGGGAAGCCCGTGCCCAACACTTCCTTCGCGGTGAAGGACGGCAACGGGAACGTGCTGGCCCGCTGCACCACCGGGCAGGATGGCACTGCCACTGTCACCGGCCTCGTGCCCAACAGCACCGTGGTCGTGGTGGAGACCAAAGTACCCTCGGGCTATGTGCTCAACACCACGCCCCAGACCATCATCGTGAAAAACGGCTCCAACACCCTCACCGGCAGCTCCGGCACCGTGACCACCCCAGGTACGAATCCTGGCGGCAGCACTGTCGTCAATCCGGGCAGCAATACCGGCACCAGCAATGGCAACGACCTCACCTTTGAGAACGAGCCCAAGCAGACCTTGACCATTCACAAGTACATCGAGGGCACGAAAAACGAGCCTTTGGCCGGTGTGACCTTCAAACTGGTGGACGGCTCCGGCACTCCTGTGGGCTCCAGCGACGGCACCTTTATCACCGACAGCAAGGGAGAGATCGTGGTGGAGGGCCTGGAGCCCGGAACCACTATCACCGCCCAGGAGGTCAAGACCGTGGACGGTTTTGTGCTCGACGGCACCCCGAAATCTGTGAAGATCAAGGCAGGCCAAGGCGCTCCCTCCCTCACCTTCTGGAACGCCAGGGCGGGCGAACTCATTATCCGCAAGCTGGACAAGGCCACCGGGAAGCCCCTCGCCGGGGTGGAATTTGAGCTGACCTACGCGGGCGGCGGCTACGTCGATAACGCGGACGGCCATTTGAGCAGCAACGGCCTGTATACCACCGACGCCCATGGGGAAATTCACATCTCTGGCGTGACCGGGACCATCGTGGTAAAGGAGACTCGGACCATCGACGGGTACACCATCGACCCCGCCACTCAGACGCAGACGGTAAAGGTCAACCCCCAGGATACGCAAACGCTGACCTTCTACAACGCCCCCAAGCAGACTTTGACCATCCAGAAGTATGTGGACGGCACCACCGACCCCATCCAGGGCGTGACCTTCCTTGTCACCGACAGCTCCGGGCAGGTGCTGGGTCCCAACAACGGCGAGTATATCACCGACCGTAATGGCCGCATTGTAATCACCGACCTGACCCCCGGAACCACCATCACAGCCAAGGAGACCAAGACCGTTGGCGGCTATGTGCTGGATACCACGCCCCAGTCCATCCTCATCAAGAGCGGCGTGGCTCAGACCCTGACCTTCTTCAACAAGGCCGAGGGCGGGCTGGAGCTGATCAAGGTGTCCGCCAGCGACAAATCCCAGCGCATCCCCAACGTGACCTTTGAGATCCGGGAGATGGACGGCGGGCTGGTGGATACCATCACTACCGATTCCAGCGGCCGGGTCCATCTGAACCTGGACGCCGGGGATTACTACGCTGTCGAGACTGAGGCCGGAGAGGGCTTCAAGATCGACACCACGCCCCACTACTTCACCATCAAGGACGGCAAGACCACAACCCTCACCGTGACCAACGAGGCATTCAGCGGCATCATCATTCACAAGGTCAATTCCGTCACCAAGGACGGGATTTATGGAGTGAAATTCCTGGTTTACGACCAGAATAAGAACCCCATCGGCGAGTACACCACCGATGACCAGGGCTACATCTACATCGACGACCTCACCGTGAAGGGGAAGGGCAAGCTGTTCATCCGCGAGTTGGAGGCCGCCGAGGGCTACGAGCTGGACAAGCAGTACAAGACCGTCTACGTCCAGCCGGGCAAGACCATTGAGATCGAATGGGAGAACGTGCCCATCACCGGGCAGTTCCAGATCCGCAAGTACGCCGCTGAGTACAACGAGGTCACCGGCACCGCCGCTGGCGCTCCCCTGAAGGGCGCGGTCTATGAGATCAGCGAGGCCCGCAGCGGGAAAGTGGTGGATTATATCACCACCGACGCCCGGGGCGTGGCGGCATCTAAGCCCCTACCCCTGGGCCGCTACAAGATCACTGAGGTGACCGCTCCTCCCTACTGGAAGCTCAGCGGCACCGTGTTTGATGAGACGCTGGAATATTCCGGCCAGATCATTAAGCTGTCCGACTACGACAAGCCCTCCAACCTGGGCGTCACCATCACCAAGCGGGGCAACGCTCAGGCCCTGGCGGGCAGCCAGATGCGCTACGACATCACCGTGGCGAACACCAGTAATGTGGCGCTCTCCGAATTCTACTGGCATGACCGCATCCCCACCGGCGCCACCCGGGCCACTGTTCTGACCACCGGCACCTATAGCGCCCGGCTCAACTACCGTGTGCTGTACAAGACCAACTACCGGAACGGCTATCAGGTGCTGGCGTCCAACCTGCTCACCAGCAGTAACTACTCCTTCAGCCTCAACGCCATCCCCACCCAGCCGGGCGAGTACGTTACCGACGTTTACTTCGACTTTGGCAAGGTCCCCGTGGGATTCCAGTCCACCACCAATCCGACCCTGACGGTCCAGGTACTGGGCTCCATCGCCAACAACTATCAGATTGTCAACCGGGCCGACGTGGGCGGCAAGTACCAGGGCACCTGGCAGACCGCCCAGGCCACCTGGCTCACCATTGTGCGCAAGCTGACGCCCACCTACACCCCCACCCTGCCCAAAACGGGCTACTGATTCAAAAAGCGGGACGGCTCCTCGGGGCCGTCCCGCTGGTAGCAGGCTACAATTCGCACTCTAACTGACAGTCGAATGGCTCCGCGTCAACGTGCTGCTGACGATACTCTTTTGCCTCAACGCATCCCAGTGCCTGATAAAACGCCTGACTTTCAACTGCGGAATGAGCGGAAATATACAGCTTTTTTGCTCCTTTCCCTTTGGCCCATTCCTTCGCCATCTGGAACAGAGTCCTGCCGATTCCGGCACCTCTCATGTCCTCAGACACATGGATGCTGGTCAGATCAAGATACTGACGCTCCTCGCCGAAAAAGTCAGCCTCGACCGACACAAAGCCTTTCAGCAAATCATCCGCAAATGCGGCACACACTACGCCGCCTGCTTGAATGGTATGTTTCAGGCAGGAAATCAGCGTTTGATAGTCTGCCTCCGACCAATCATCAATAAAGGGAGCGTCTTTGATGACCCATTCCCCGTGATCCCTGCGCCAACACTTTTTAACCACCTGATGCCGGTTAAAATGCCGGAACAGCTCCCGGCAGAGTTCATCAGTGTACAATGCACGGTACTGTATCATTCAAATCATCCTTAATAACTGCTGGTATCTGTTCTGGATTCCATCTGGCATTTTACAAAACTGACCAGTTTCTCGTTGAACTCGCCGTTGCCGCTCAATGCCCCAAATACCCGACTCACCTGCTCCTGCGGCGCTTCGCCCTCTTTGGCAAGCAGATGGACGGACATGAGAAAGGTGGTAGTCCGTCCGCCCTCCCGGCGGGCCCACACGTTTCCGGTCAAACCGTTTTCATCATCGGCGCTTTGGCCGTATTCCACGATAATATCCACGATCATCCGGCTGTCGATTTGCAGCGCCGTGGCGGGCAAGCGGAAGGAAAACGTGTTGAGCATGGAGATCTCCGTCTCCACCAGGTTGGGGAACCGGGGCGCTTCCGCCCGCTCCTCCCGAACCAGCTCCGCCATGCGCTGGGCAAATTCTTTCTGTTCTTCTTCATTCGCGGGGCGGACTTCATATTTCCCACAGTCGGGGCACTGCTCCGTTTCCTCGCTACGGCTGAAAATGAAACCGCAGTTATCGCAAGCAAATATCATTTTGATCACCGCCCTACATTATAGCAGGGGCGGTCATCCTTTACAAGGAGGCGTTTTCCCATAGAACCCACATACCCCGCCCTGGACCGCGCCGCGTTTCTCATTGAACACGCCTGTGTGCCCCGGGCCTACCCCATTTACTGCGCCGAGGCCGCCCAGCTGCTGGCCATGCTGGATGCGGCCCAGCGTCAGAGTTCCACCCAAACCGCGAATGAGGTGATGCAAGATGAACATTGAAACAACCCTGGCCGTTTTGCACCGGGAGGGCGTTTTGCAGGATCACACTCCTCACAGCGCCCAGTTCCGGGACCTGACCGCCTGCCTGCTGGGCGCGTTTTCCGCCGCCGGCGCTATCCCCACGCTGTCCGCCGCCGACGCCCGATTCTACGCCGCCCTGTCCCCGCTCCATGACATCGGGAAGCGGGCTATCCCCCCGGAGCTTCTGAACAAACCTGGTCCACTGACCTGGGAGGAGTTTGAGGTGATGAAATCCCACACCACCCAGGGCTGTGAGCTCCTGGAGCGGATTCCGGCCCTCAAACACAGCGAAGCCTTCCCTCTGATCTGCGACGTATGCCGCCACCACCATGAGCGGTGGGACGGCAGCGGCTACCCCGACCAGCTGGCCGGGCGGGACATTGCCCCCTGGGTGCAGGTGGTGGGGCTGGCGGACGCCTTTGACGCGCTGATCCATCCCCGGGTCTACAAACCCGCTTACTCGCTGGGGCAGGCTGTCCGCATGATTGAGGGCGGCGCGTGCGGGACTTTTGACCCGGTCATGTTGGTGTGCTTTCAGCAGAACATCAGCCATATTTGCCATGCCGTCTATGCCTGAGCGGGAGAAAAGCGGTCTGGAACAGGCCGCCAGCGCCGCCCATACCGTACACGGCGCTGTTAAAACCGGCAAGGCCATTGCCTCCGCTGCCAAAGGCGCGGCGGTGGGCGGGCCCTATGGAGCGGCGGCAGGTCTGGCATTGGCAGCGGGAAAACACGGAAAAAAGCTTCTGGTGGCCGCGGTTGTCATCCTTCTTCTGCCCGTGCTGTTTGTCCTCATGCTCCCAGGACTGATTTTCGGCGGGCTCACCAGCAGCGGCGCGCCCGGCCAGCCTGTCCTCAACGATGGCGACGCCATCACCGCACAGATGGACAGCATCGCCGCCGCCATTGATGAGATTCTGGCCGAGGGTGTGGAGGACGCCAAAGCCCGGGCCGCCCAGGACTTTGCAACAACGGGCGGGGACAACTACGAGGTCGTCCAGCCCTTCACCGTGTCCAGCAACACCAATTCCTTCATCGGCCAATACTGCGCCGCGAAGGAGGAGAGCTGGTCCGATATATCCCTGGATGATATGAAACGTATTTTGCGGACCGGAAAAAGCAGCCTCTATTCCTTCACTCGAGCCAGCGAAACCCGGACGGTGGAAGCGGACGACCCAGACACCCCGGACGTGGTGGAGACCAAACAGGAGACCTGGTACGTCTACACCCTGGTCTACAATGGCGAAGCCTATTTTGCCGACCAGGTGTTCCGCCTGACGGACGATCAGAAAGCGCTGGCCGGGGACTACGCCCAGAACCTCAGCCTGTTCCTGAGCGACGGCTCAATTCAGCACACCGAGTACACCGGCGGCACCATCGCCTCCCTGGGGGACGTGCGCTTTACGGACGGCGTGACCGAGGTGGTCTACTTCAACCAGCTGGATCAACGGTATGCCAACCAGCCCTTCGGCACGGACAACATCGGGGGCTACGGCTGCGGCCCCACCTCCATGGCCATTGTGGTGTCCTCCCTGACCGATGAGATCGTGGACCCCATCGCCATGGCCAAGTGGGCCTATGAAAACGGCGGCTGGTGCAAAGGGCAGGGCTCCTACCATTCGCTGATCCCCAATGCGGCCAAGGCGTGGGGCCTGAACGTGGAGGGTTGTAAGGCCAGCGAGCCCCAGCGCATCCTGGACGCGCTGAGCCAGGGAAAGCTGGTAGTGGCAATTATGGGCAAGGGGCATTTTACCACCACCGGCCACTTTATTGTCCTCCGAGGTGTGCAGGACGGGAAGATCCTGGTGGCCGACCCGGCCAGCACCTCCCGGAGCCAAAAGACGTGGGATCTGTCCATTATCCTCAACGAAGCCGGGAAACGGGCCGGGGCGGGAGGCCCGTTTTGGATCGTTGGGGCCTAACACCCGTTCACCTTGGAAAATAAATAGGCATTCCCTTGGCATAGTAACTGTAACAAGCGGCACCCCTCAGCTTTCTGTGGGGGTGCCGCTCACCGCCTATTGATTCTTCATGACATCCTGCCAGTTGGAATTGTGTAATATCTCAGCGTCCCCGCCAAGAAAAACCGTCCCGGCTTCCACATCTCCCTTCAGCTGATACAACATCCAAGCTGTCAGGTACCCATCGCTTCTTGCCAGCATATCTCCGTGCTCCGCACCTGCCGCCCTGCCACGAACCTTGAACACAGTGTCATTGATCGAGTCGTAATTTTCAATCAGAGAGGACAGTGGCGCGACGCCTGCGTATTCCTCATTTGGATCTGCCACGCCGGCGTCGTCAGATGTGCCGGTCCCCGCCGCCATAAAATATGGGATGCCTACCTTTGATATATCATAGAACCAGCCCAAATTTCGGGCCAGGAGAGGGTAGGCCGCGCTGCCTGTGAACATGGCCTTGTACACTGCGCCATTTTCATACTCCGTCACCGCCGCCAGAGCTCCCGCGCCGCCCTGGGAAAAGCCGACGATACCGATATTGTCCTCGTCCAGCTTGCCGCAAAGCACATTACCGCTGGATAAGCTCAATAGAAAATCCAGCATGATCGATGTTGTCTCACCTGTCCCAGCCTGGGGGTCCTCATTGCCCACAACCACAAAGCCCCAGGACGCCAGGCGCTTGAACCAGCCCTCATAGTTTGACGCTGGTGTTCCGCTGGCATTGACCGCCATAATGACCGGGCATTTTTCCTCCGATGCCTCCAGCCCGGCGGGATACCAGACCCGTATCCTTTGAATGGACCTGTTGTCCGAGGCAAATTCTGTGTAGGATACCACACAGGGGCCCAGTTGAGAATACTTTTGCTCCAAAGGAAAGGCAGAAGAAAACGCCGTATAATAATCGTCCTTGATAGATGCCTTCCGGGCCTCGATCCAAATCTTGACCAGCAGCAGGACGATCAATACCATGACGACCAGCAGGCAAATGCCCAAAACCTTCCATATCTTTTTCATCCCTGATACCCCTTTACTTCTGCTCCTCCCGGATAAAACGGAGCATCGCCTCAAAGCAGTCCTGGGACTCCCTGCTTTCGGTGTTGGAGAGGAATCCGTGCTTCGTCAAGCCGTATGTAGCCTCATCAGTGTAAAAATATTCGTGCTCCACTCCGTGCCCGGCCAGCCGGTCCGCAAAGTGCTGCATGATCTCGGGGAAGCCGTCATCCGTTCCCGCTGTCAGGAAGCTCCTCGGATAGTTCGGGGTGATGTACCGCGTGGCGCTGAAACGGTCCGCCTCTGCTTTGTCCCAAAGGAAAACGCTGTCCTGCAAGTATGCGCCGGCCAATATTTTAATAGGCAGTCCCTCCAAAAGCTCCACCTCAAGGGGGGCGTCATCTATCACCGCAGCCCGTATGTCCGACACCTGCAACCGGGGCTCCTTGGTGAACGCAAACAGGGCTCTATATTCCCCATTGGACAAAACTGCCGCGTATTGGGCGGCCAGCTCCGCGCCTGCGGACTGGCCGAACAGGACCACGTCTTCCATATCCAGCCCCAGCTCAGCCCCATGCTCTACGAGATAATTGACCGCCTCGCTGATCTGGATCAGCGGGTCCGGGAAATGGTAGTCCGGCATGAGCACATAGTTCACATTGACGAAATTGAACCCCGCCTGGATCATTTTGTCGAACAAGGCGGTGGAGTCGTCCCGCTCAGCCATAGGGTCCCCCAGGACCTTATCCCCGGCGAAGAATCCACCGCCGTGGAAGTATATCACGGTCGTTCGTTTGACCGACGTATCGCTGCTGGGATAGGAAATGTCCAGATAGCTGTTGGGGTAGGTCTCTCCGTATTTGATGTCGTTCACGTAGAGTATGCCGTTGCTTCTAACGGCTTGGCCGGGTTCGCGCCTCGGCGAGGACGGATTGATGTCGGATTTGTCCTGGTATATCAGGCTCTGGAGCGCATCGGTCACGATAGAGGGCCGGAGCAGGACTGCGCCAAACAGGATCGCGGCTAGCAAAACGATTCCGGCCAGGATGATGCCAATAGCTTTCATAATTATTTTCATAGGCTCCTCCTTGACAAATGGATGGTGCAAGAGTAGCATAGGCTTCGGGATGAATCAAGTGTTTCAGCAAAAATGATACATCGGGAAGGGGTTTGTATCATCAGATGAATAACGAGCAAAAGAACACCTATGTGAAGCAGCAGCTTACGCGGGCCCTGCTGGAGCTGTTGCAAAAAAAGACACTGGCCGAAATTTCGGTCAGTGAACTGACGGAACGGGCGGGCGTTGGCCGTGTGTCCTTTTACCGCAATTGCCACACAAAGGAGAACATTTTGAAGGAAGAGTCGGACAGGCTCATCGAGCAATGGGGAAGGCTGTATGAAAGCGACCCTGCATCCACCCCGGAAACGCTGTTCCCATCACTGTTCGACTTCTACAGGGCGAACGGCTCATTTTATACCGCGCTCTACCAGGCCGGGCTGTCCGGCATCATGCTGGAGACGATCGTGAGCACCATACAGGTCACGGCGGAGATGGACAATCTGGAGGCTTACATGAAGTCTTTTTGGGCTTATGGCATCTATGGCTGGCTGAATGAGTGGATCAAACGTGGTATGCAGGAAAGCGGGGAGGAGATCAGCAGGCTGTTCGCAATCGCCAGGCAATGAGTAATTCCCAAAGCAAGCTGAATAGACAAAGGGCACGGATCGGGTCATTCCCATCCGTGCCCTGAACCTATGTAGGCAGATTTTTTGCGTTGTTCTGCCGGCAGTCCAACACCGTATCCAGATAAACAGTATCGCCCTCAATCGCAAACAGGGCTTTATAACGTTTGCAGAAGAGCGCTTTCCGATACTGACCTGGAGGCAGTTCGTAGTCAGTTTCGACAGGGAACTGGAACGGATTATCCTCCAGCGCATCCAATACCTTTTCAAAATCCTTTATCAGTCCCTTGGCCGCGGGAACGCTCACGTTCGCAAGAAAACGGGTATGCCGCACCAGCATGGTATCCGCACGCCGGGACACGATAACAGCGTACCTACCCAACGGCCTCGGCCTCCCCGATGGCGCGTTCCATATCGGCCAGTACCTCGCGGGCGTTCCGGCCCTGATAGCCGTTTCGGCGGTCTGCCTGAGCTTCCAGCAATTCGTCGTATACCGCATTACGGGGATGGAGGGAGAGGGTAAGGGGAACGGCCTGGTCCCGCACGATTTGTTTTAGGAACATGGTAAACGCGCCGCTCATGGTCAAGCCCAGTTCAGACAGGATTTCTTCCGCCTGGGATTTCAGAGCAGAATCCATGCGCATGCTGAAATTGGTATCGCCTGGCATAAAAATCACCCATCCTTTCCCCATAATTGTACAACATAGTATGTGCAATGTCAATGCAATTAGTTAGGAGATATTTATGTGAGTTCAGAATGTCATCAGCTCTATTCATTCTTATCCGCCTGCCAAGGCAACTGGCGCGGCAGCGTCCATATCTGCACCCATGGCCCTGGTTACCTCCTGTCCGCAGACCGGGACGGTCACCCTACCATAATGGCAGTTGAGCAATTCCAGCAGCTCGCCGGCGAGATGATCGACCCTGCCGAGTGCTGCGGCCAGCTCACAGCGGATGCCTTCAAGGCTCTGTATGCCCAATATCTGCTCTGGCAGGTACCGTCGGCGGAGTGCGATCCCCTTCTATTCCTGAGCCAGCGCGGAACGGGGCAGTCTTAGTTTCCCTGCGAGCATTTCGCGGCGTCGATGGCCAATACGATCATCAGGCAAAGCAAGGCGTCCTCCGGGCGGGAGATGTCCATGCTGTAGGTGTCCGTCCAATTCCACAGCTCTTTGGACAGGGACATCACGGTACGGGGGCCATCCATCACCGTGTAATCCCACTCCCAGAAGTCCCCCTCCACCGTCCAGCCGTTGCAGTCCAGGTTGAATTTTGGCCGGAAAAAGGTGAACTCCTTTTCCAGCACCCCCACCTGAAGCTCTCCCACGTACAGCTCGAACTTGGGCAGCCAGGTCAAGACCTTCTCCTGCACCGTGCCCAGGTGATTCCCACAGGCGTCGTAGATTTGGAGCCGGTGGCCCCAGCTCAGCTCCCCCTTGACCACATAGACAGTGTTCCCGTCCTCGTCATAGATATCATAGCTGTCAAACCAGGAGAAAAACCTCTGCTTAAAAAGCAAGCGCATGATCACGCCCTCCCTTCCTGGCGCTATTATATCAAATGTACCACTTCTTTGAACAGCCCTTTTTCCCAACACTGCCCGCCTGGATGCCCGGTCCAGGCGGGCTTTTTTCATTGTTTACAAAAAATTCACGGGGTTAGCTTCCCCTAATTGCCCTTGTCCGGTGCGTAATAAGTCAGATGGAAATTCAGGTATTCTCCGAGCCCCCACGGGCCGGTTCATAAAAACTCAAAGGAGGGATCTCCCATGAAACGTGTCAACATCAAATGCCCCTACTGCGGCTCCCGGGCATTCCTGCGCCCAGCGTCCGTGGTGTACGGGGCCAAAGCGATCAATCCTGCCGCGCCCTATTACGTCTGTGCCCGCTATCCGGCCTGCGATGCCTACGTGGCCGCCCACAAAGATACCCGCCTGCCCATGGGCACTCTGGCCGACAAGAATCTGCGGTGCAAGCGCATCGAAGCTCACAAAGCCTTCAACCGGCTGTGGGAAAGCGGGCTGATGAGCAAGAAGCAGGCGTACCGCTGGCTCCAGGCCAGCTTGGCCCTGCCGGAACAGGAGGCCCATATCGGCAGGTTTTCCACATTCCGCTGCGAGCAGGTGATCCAGATGTGCGGTAATTTCTTCCCCACGCTGGACAAAGCATCATGAGGAGGCAAATACCATGAAATTCGACTTTACCCTGACTCCCTGCCAGCAGGCTTTGGCGGAGGCCAACCTGTCGGTCATCGACAAAGTGATCTCCCGATACATCCATGTCAATGAAGGCATCTGCGGCCTGGGCCGGGACGATCTCTACCAGGAGGGCGCTATGGCGCTGTGCAAGGCCGCCGCCACCTATGACGGGGTCTCCGCCCAGTTCGGCACCTACGCCACCACGGTGATCCGCAATCACCTGCTCAACCACTGCAAATCGGTCAACGCCAGCCAGCGGAATCTGCCGGCCCTCTCCCTGGATGCCGGCGGTTCTGAGGATGACCGGCCCCCGCCCTGCCCGGAGCCGTCCGTCCCGGACGAGGTGGATGAACTCCTTGGCCGATTGGATGTCGCGGATTTTCTGGCGGACTGCAAACGGCGGTACAGCGGCGTGGCCCGGCTGGGCGTGGAGGCGCTGGAGTGGAAGGTGAAGGGCCTGAGTGGGGCGGATATTGCCCAGCTCTACGGCGCGAAGCCCAACCAGGTGGGGGCGTGGATATCCCGGGCAACACAAAAAATTCGGAAGGATGTTGTTGAAGATCGTCTGCCCCATTTGTAAAAGATAGTATCAAGGTTTGGAGGCGAATTTATGAACATCAAGAAGGAAAGCACTTATTACACAGCGGTGGGCCATTTCCACCGCAAGACAGACGCCGACGGGCGTACCTATCCTGTGATCCTGGTGAACCAGGAGGAGCACATGGTGGACATCCAGGAGATGGCGGTGTGGACTGTCCTCAACTGGCGGTTCCTGCGCCTGGAACAGGTCGAAATGAAGTATAGCCAGCTGGCCGGGGACCTGCCCCCCGCCCGACGGACGCTGGAAACCTGCCTGAACCGCCTGGAGGTGCGGGGCCTCATCGCCCGGGGCGTGGGCGATACCGACTTTGAGGCGCTGTATGACCTTCTGGGCGGGCTCTATGTGGTCCCCCTCTCGGAGAGCCTGCCCCTGAAGCTGACCGCTTTCGGCAAGCTGCTGCTGGACGGGGTGCCCTTCTCCAAGGCCAGGGAGCTGTTCCGAAAGGACAGGCCCAGTGAGCGGGAGGCCCAGGTACTGGCTTTGTCCCGACAGGCGCTGCTGTCCACCGCCGAGCTCATCAAGTGTGCCGAGGCGGGCGCTACCGACGTTTCCACCGATGAAAAGCTCATGGACGTTCTCATTGACAACGACTACACCACCAGCGACAGCCTCCCCTTTGAGATGCTGGATGCCAAACAGCGGACGCCCATCACCATGGCGGTAGCTAACCTGTACCTGCGCAAGCAGATCATTTTTGATCGGGTGTAAAAAATTTTTTGAAGCCGTGCAGAAAAAACGGCAGGTCCTCCCTGTTTATTATTTGAAGGACATTACCACATGGAGGGATCACGATGAAAAAGCGGTACAGTCAGATCAAACTTCCCAGCCCCAACGACCACGATCCCCACCCCCGTCTGCTGGTGGATGGGTACGGCATCCACGCCGGGGACTCTTTTCGGGCCCGGTTCCCGGACGGCTGGCACGATATCACGCTGGAGGTAGCCTGGGAGATCACGGGCCCCGGGTGCTGGTACATCTCCACCCCCGGCTATGAGGACGTGTGCCCGGTGGGGCTGTTTGTGGAGACTTAGGACAAACCGGGAGGCGGGGCCCGCCCCGCCTCCTCACTGCCCAATACCCGCGGAACACAACTCCTTGTGTTTTTTATTCCATGCAATCAATATATTGTGCTATTTCTATTGACACCGACAATATATTGTGGTACAATCCCCTTGTAATTGATTCTATGTGCGTTTCCTCTTGATCAAGAGGGCAGGCTGGACCATCAGCCTGGGAGCGATAGGTATCGCATTGCACACGTTTACGGATATGCGCCCTGCTCCGGCGGGGAAAAGACCACGCGGGCATATCTGGGGTTTGTATGCAAGAGCCGGTGGAAAGCTGGCCCCTGTGCTGTCAGGGGACCGGTCTGCCCTCGGGCTCTTTTTATATATACATTATGGCCCAAACGGGCAGAAAGGAGCGTTATGTCCCAGCTGTACTGCACAGGCCGGGTCACGTCCGAACTGGAGCTGAAAACCAGCGCGAAACAGGTGCCCTATCTCTGTTTCCCCATCATGGAATATGTGGGGTACGGCAGGAACACCCATCCGCAGTATCTCTCGGTGTGGGCCTGGGGCGCTACGGCGCGGCAGCTTGTCGAAGACGGCGTGGGCAAGGGCAGCGTGTTGTGGGTATCCGGCTCGCTGGAGCTGGAGGAGTACGCCAAAAAGGATGGCGTGACCCATGACAAGCGGCTGAAGCTCAAGCTGAAGGACTGGGGATTCGTCCCCAGCCAGCAGCACCAGGGCAGACCTGGCCAAGACCAAAGCATCCCATCCCCGGGCACCATTGACGGGGAGCGGGAAGACCTGCCGGAATAGCGATTCCGGCAGCAAGCGAAAGAGGCGCTGCGCCTCGTTCAGACTTTGTCTGTCCTCTAAACCAAATCGAAGCCCAGCGTAAGCGGGTTCGATTTGGGGAGGAGGAGCAACGAAACGATGCGAAGTTTTCGGGCGGATGCCCGGAAACGGAGTGAGTGGAGTTTGCTCCGACGAGAAGCAGCGCCTCTTTTTTTGTTTTCCGACAAAAATTGAAAGGTGGCAAACGACATGAAACAGAAAGTTTCCCTCGCCTCCAGCACCTCCATCCTAATCGGTGTGGTCATCGCCATTCTGGCGCTGCTGCGCGGGTCGGTGCAGACCGTCCTCCTGCTCCTCACCTTTGCCCTGTGGGGCCTGTGGGTGGTAGTCACCCTGCTCCGTCCCGCATGGCGGGCCAACAGCGCCTACCGCTGTCAGGAGGAGCGGGCGGCCAGAGAGCAGGGCGAGTTCGCTGGCCGGAATCTGGCGGCACTCCTGCTCCGGCACGTCAACTGCCGGGTCTCGGAGGCCCTGCAAAGCGTCTACCCCGATGTGAGCTGGGAGTGGACCATGGAGAACCCCGCTATCTTTGTTGTGCGGGGCGGCACCGGACGCATCCAGGTCTACAACGTGCCCGACTATGAGTACGCCGACGTCACCATTGACCAGAGCGGTGATCTCAAATGCGCCATGGTCAAGGTCGCGCCGCTGGGAGGCGCACCGTCCGGGCAAACCTCTCTGGATCCCCAGGCGTGGTATGAGCTGGAGGGACGCCAGCTGCTGGAAGCTGTGGTCGCCGACCTGAAGACCAGGGGGCACCACAAGCTGACGGTGAACGAGGACGGCTCCATCTGCATCCGGCCCAAGTCCGGCAAGAACGTGATCAAAAAGGGGACGTTTACCAATTTCCCCGATAAGGTCTATTGGCCCCGGCTGGCAGACGTGCTGAATCAGGAAGGGCTGACCACTGATGTCCAGGCCGATCACATCGCCGTTTCCTGGTAAAGGGGGTGCGGTAAATGAAAGCCGGACTGACCATCACTGAGATGGCACAGGAAATCGAGCGCCAGGCCGGGGCCAAGGAGGACTTCCTGGTGAACCCCCATGCGCTGGAGATGGACGCCACGGGCGGCAAGCCCATGCTCCGGGTGCTGGAGGGCGGCGTGGATCAGACGGAGCCGCTGGCCATCCAGGAGACGGCCCACCGTCAGATGGGGGCCCACCTGGGCATCCCCTGGAGGTACTACGAGAAGATGCTCCAGGAGGAGCCCAGCCTGCTGGCCCACAACGTCAACCACTGGCTTCACCGGGGTGAGCCCGCCCAGCGGATGCTGCGCACCCTGGACGGCAAAGCCAGGGCCTTCCTCAGCAACCGCTACCGGCCCATTGACAACCTGGAGATCACGGCGGCGGTGCTGCCCATCATCGGGGAGATGCAGGGCGCACGGTTTGAGAGCTGCAGCCTCACCGAGAACTACCTCTACCTGAAGGTGGTAAACCCCAGGCTCACCGGCGAGGTGCGCTTGGGCGACGTGGTGCAGGCGGGGATCGTCATTTCCAACAGCGAGACCGGCCTGGGCGCGGTAAACGTCCAGCCCCTGGTGTACCGTCTGGCCTGCCTCAACGGCATGGTGGTCAACGACGCCAGCACCCGGACGCGGCGCAACCATGTGGGCCGGGTCAACAGCACGGAAGAAAACTTCGCCCTGTATTCCCAGGAGACGCTGGAACAGGACGGCAAGGCGTTTATGATGAAGCTCCAGGACACAGTGCGGGCAGCGGTAGACGAAGCCCGGTTTGCCAAGGTGCTGGACACCATGCGCAAGAGCACCGAGGCCAAACTGGACACCACCGATATCCCGGCTTTGGTGAAGCTCACCGGCTCCAACTTCAGCCTCACCGACGCGGAGGGCAAGGGCGTTCTCCAGCATCTGTTGGAAGGCGCGGACTACACCCTCTACGGACTGGCCAACGCTGTCACCCGGTACAGCCAGGACGTGGAGAGCTATGAACGGGCCACAGAGCTGGAGACCATCGGCTACAGCGTCATGACCATGAGCCCGGCTATGCTCCGGCAGATCAACCAGGCATCCGCAATGGCCGCGTAATGCGGGCCATGCTGATGATATACAACAACATGACAGGAGGAAAAATTCATGAGTAACCAGCAGAATGTCACCACGGTGGTGGAGTACAAGTCCTTTGCCCTTCCCGCCCCCATGGACGCCAGCTTTGACGCCGCCGATGTGGCGGAGGATCTGGAGGGCCTGGAGCTCTCCTTCCCCCGGGTGAAGATCCCCGGCGGCGGCGTGCCCCAGTTCAAGATGCCGGGCGAGGACCCGGACCACCCCACCTATGTGGGCGAGATCGAGGGGATCATCCTCTACAACCACTCCGCCAACGCCTGCTGGCCGGAGGGCAGCGAGTACGACGACAACACCCCGCCCCAGTGCCAGTCCATGGACGGCAAACAGGGCTACGGAGATCCCGGCCTGCTGTGCGAGGCCTGCGGCAACAACCAGTTCGGCTCCAGCGGCAAGGGCAAGTTGTGCAAGAATATGCGGATGCTCTACATCCTCCAGGATGGGGCGTATATGCCGCTCCAGCTGGCCTTGCCGCCCACCAGCATCAAGCCCTACAAGAACTTTGTCAACATGGCCTTTGCCCTGCGCAACCGTCCGGTTTACGGCAGCCTGGTGAAGATCACGCTGAAGCCGGTGAGCAGCAACGGCTTCGACTACAGCGTCGCCGTGTTCAACCGGGTGCGGGATTTCGCCGGCGAGGAGCTGGCGGCGGTCAAGACGTATGCCGAGGGGTTCCGCAAGATGGTCAAGGAGATGCTGGAACAGCGGGCCCAGGCCCATATGGAGGCCGCGGCCAACATCGTTCAGACGGTGGATGACCCGCTGGAGCTGCCGGACAACGACGGCCACTTCGCGGTGGGTATCCTGGACGGTGAGCGGGAGCTTATGCCCGCCTGAATCCGATTTGTAGAGCGGCAGAGCAGGCTGTTCCCGCAGTTTGCGCGGGGACAGCCCGCCCCGCTGGCGCCCCTCACGGAGGAACAGCGCCGGTTCGCGGACCGGCATCACGACCTGGTCTATTCGTTCCTGGGCAGGGGCGGCTACGCTGCGGGCGAGTATTACGACGTGGCCGCCCTGGGCTTTCTCCAGGCGGTGCAGCGGTATCTCACCCAGCCGTGGCTGAGGCGGTATGCCTTTTCCACCATCGCGTGGCAGGCCATGGCCCGCAGCGTCGCCGCGGACTACCGGGCGGAGGAACGCCGCCGCAATGCGGAACGGCGCTACCTGGAGACTGTCCGGGCCAGACCGCCCGACCCGCGCAGGGATTTGGAGGAGCAATTTGTCCTCCATGACCTGATCTCTATCGGCAACGAGGACCAGCGCCGCCTGATCCAGCTTCGGCTCCAGGGCTATACGGTGGCAGAGGCCGCCCAAGCCCAGGGCATGAGCGGCAAACGGGCCCGGAAGCTCCTGAATGGGCTGCACCGGGTGTATTCCGACACAGAAAGAGGGCTCAATATCCATGAATACTGAGGGAAAGACTACAAAAACGCTGAACGGTATCTTACTGCGGCCATTGGCCGTGGGCGCGAAGGCCGTCATCCTCCATCAGGGGCAGGTCACGCTCACGTCCCGGGTGGTGTCCATCCACAGCTATGGCATGGGTGAGGTGCGCTTTGAGACGCTGAACACCCAGTACCGCCTGCTGACGGGGCCCAGCTCCGAACCGGCGGCGGGCTGCTTTCCCCTGGCGATGGCCGCCTGAACAGGACAGCTGACACATGAAAAGCGCGGCAAAGGACCATCCAGGTCTTTTGCCGCGCCAATTTTTTGTTGGAGTGATGAACAATGCCAGGCCATGAAGCAAACACCGCCTATTTCCCGCCTCTCTGCGGCACAGTCGATTGTTTCCAGTGTGAGATCGCGTCCGAATGCTGGTGCCGCTGCAAATATCAGCGAAACAGGAGGGACTTTTCACACACCTCCGGCCGCTGCCCCCGGCTCCCGGATTATCGGGGCTTCGTGGAGCAGGAACACAGGAAACTCTATGCCAAGACATTTTCGCTTGTCCATGCGGAGCGTGGCGAAGATGTGCTCTATCTGACCCTGACCGTTCCTGGGGTGAAACGGCCCAAAAAGGTATATCAGACCCAAAGCGGAGAATGGTATTTTCATGAGAAAAACGATGATGGCACCTATAGTAAGCGGGAAATATCCTTTGAATCATACCACAGCAGGGAACAGATTCTGGATCATATGGATATGGCCCATACGGATTACTGCTTGTTTCGAGCTGAAATCTTTGGCTACTGCATCTAAAAAGAGGAGAATTATACCATGATTGACTACAAAGCCGTGCCAAGCGGGCTGGAGCTCAGCCGCCGCATCGCGGACTGCCTGGAGGCGTCCGCGCCCCGTGGCTATGACCCTGGCGAACGTCCCCGGGCCATCCAAGAGCTCAATGACATCTTGCAGGGCCGGTCCGCCCGGTCAGCGGATGAACTGCTGGCGGAACTGGACAAGTGCGGGGACACCTGGCTCCCAGCAGTCCTGGGGGATGTTCGGGCGTTCCTGCGCCAGAAGGCGCTGCTGACCAAGCCCTATCACAAGCGCCCCAGCCGGAAAGCGTTTGCATTTCAGTGGGCGAAGGGTTCCGATGGCCGCAAACTGAAGGTCATCGACCAAAGGCTGTATGACCGTGCTGCCAGGGAGGGCTTTCCGGCCAATTTCTTCCGGGAGGCCAGCTTTGACCATGTGACCTTTTTCTGCCTGCCGGACAAGGTGGATTTCTGCGGTTCGGAGCTGCATGGCTGCAAATTTGCCGTGTGCCGCATAGGTGGCATTTCCTTCGGGTACAGCCGTATCTATGATACGGAGTTTTACTCGTCTGTTCTGAGCCATGTGGATATGTACGAGGCCACCCTGGCCCATACCCGGTTCCATGACTGCGAGCTGTCCCACTTGATGGTACAGAACGCCACGCTGAAAAGCTGCCACACCGCCGACTGCACGATGGATGAGGTGGATTATGCCGGTTCCACCCTGGACGGATGCACCTTCAGCCGGATCACCGCCGGCACGGTCTGCCTGGACTGGACTACCATTACCCAGGGCGGGGCCACCGAGGAGGAGTGCCGCCAAAACCGGAAGGACGTTTACCGGGCCCTGGGCGTGAAGGGGGACGCCGCATGAGCCGCGCCATCCCTGTCCGGCCCAAGGACTGGATGTGCTTCCAATGCCGCCGGTGCGCCGGCTGCTGCCGGGATCTGGAGGGCCAGCTGATGCTGGAACCGCTGGACGCCTATCGTCTGGCCCGGTGTCTCCGGGAGCAGGGAGAGGCCGGTTCCATCCATGACGTGTACGAACGCTATGCCCACACCGATCTTCTGGAAGGCCGTCTGACCATCTATCTGATGAACACGGTGGGCAATGACCATGCCTGCGTCCTTCTCAAAGATGGACGATGCTCCGCTTATGAGGGCAGGCCCTCTGTCTGCCGGATCTACCCGCTGAGTGTGCGGCCCGGGCAGAGGGGGAAGCCCTTTGAATACTACCGCTGTGTGGATCAGCACGCGGCCCACTTTTCTGACGGCAAGATGCAGGTGAAGGACTGGCTCCACGAGAACTTCTCCAGGGAAAGCCGGGAGTTTTGGGCCGCTGAGGGCAGCGCCCTGCCCACCCTGGGCTGTCTGCTGAACAAGCTGGACGCCGGAAAACTCCGGGCCAGTCTGTTCCAGATCCTCTACTACCGCTACTACAACTACGACCTGGATCTGCCCTTTATGCCGCAGTATCAAAAAAATATGGCGGCGCTGGTGCATTTCCTCCAGCAAAGATTGGGGGAGGTGTAGGCCGTGTTTGCGCTGGAGCGGCGGATAGGCCGCCGATGGGTTCGGTGCGCCGTCTGTGGGAACCGTGCCCTGTTGGATAGAGTGCGGGCGGGCCAGCCCCGGCCAAAGGACTGGCGGGTGATGGCCATGTCGTGCTACGTCAAGGGCCTTTCAGGGAATTTCGCACGAAGTGCTTGATTAAATCGGACGATTGACATATACTATAGGTGAAACCATCTGTGTGAAAGGAGTGCTGGCAAATGTCTATCACCGCGACAGAGCTGAAAAAGAACCTGGGTAAATACCTGGCCCTGTCCAGCAAGGAGGACATCTACATCACCCGGAACGGAACGGTGGTGGCCAAGCTGTCCAACCCCTTTCAGGACCGGGTGGATATGGCCAAGTCTCTGTTTGGCATCCTCCCTCCTGACATTACCGTGGAACAGGCCCGTGAGGAAAGGCTGGATCAGATATGAGGGCGTTAATAGACACCTGTATCATAATTGACGCGCTCCAGGCCCGGGAACCCTTCGCGGAGGATGCACAGCAAATCTTTCTTGCCGTGGCAAATAAGCGCGTCATGGGCTTCCTCACCGCGAAATCGGCGGCGGATATCTACTACATCACCCACCGCCACACCCACAGTGACCAGGAAACCCGGCGTGTGCTGGGCACCCTGTTCAACCTGTTCGAGCTGCTGGATACCGCTGGGATGGATTGCCGGCGGGCGATATCGTCCGAACTCACAGACTACGAGGACGCCATGATGACAGAGACCGCCCTGCGCTGCGGGATGGACTGCATCGTGACCAGAAATCTCAGAGACTATGGAAAAGCCCCCGTTCAGGTGTATTCCCCCTCTGCGTTTTTAACGCAAATCGAGGAGGACATCGGGGAAGAATGACCGTTCCCGCAGATTGCGGGGAACAGATATCAAAGGACTGTCAGACTGTATCCATACAGTTTGGCAGTCCTTTTGCGTTTAGAAAGGAGTCTCAGATGTGAATGAGCGCAGTTTTTCAAATCCCGCCAAGCTGTATTGGTATCAGGATCTCTCCTGTCCCGTCTGCGGCGGGGAGGTGAACTCCTGGGACAAGCGGTGCAGCCGGGCGCTGGGTTACAAGCAGATCGTGTGCGAGGGCTGTATTGCCCAGGAATACCAAATTGAAGTGAAGGAGCTGAGAGACACCATGAAGGAGCACTTTGGCCTGATCCCGTGTCCCGGGATATGAACGGGGAGCTGAACGACCTGACCCGGCGGCTCTATG
Source organism: uncultured Oscillospiraceae bacterium (assembly GCA_948670295.1). Lineage (GTDB taxonomy): Bacteria > Bacillota > Clostridia > Oscillospirales > Oscillospiraceae > Enterenecus. The sequence continues at coordinate 63,180 of CAPOAR010000001.1, forward strand.
CCCAGGGCTATACCAGGGAGCACCACCCGGACACGGTCTGCTGGGGCGACTGGCAGAACTTCTCCTACAAGTGGGAGACCATGCTGGGCTTCACCTGGGAGACCCCCTGCGGCCTGCTGATCCAAGGCAGCAGCGATGTTGGGCGCGGCTTCAACATAGGCAACTGCTGGTTTCAGAACGTCTGGTACTGTGCGGAAAACGACAATCCGCTGCTGCACTGTCCCTATTATCGGAAAAACTGCCAGCATATCCCGCAGGGATTGAAACTTATTATGTGTCCCTGCCACCGGACGGACAGGCCCTATGACTATGAACACAGTGTGGAAAAAATCGAGACCGAGAACGCCAGAGAAGCCCATAAGCAGTACATGGAGCTCACAGGCGGCGCCTACTGCGCCTGTGTGGTGGGCAGCAACGGTTACGAGGGCGGCTGGTACGAGGTCAAGTATGACGTAGCACAGTGCATCCAGGTACAGTGTAAAAACCCGGTCTGCGTCATCCGCAAGCAGCCCCGTGATTTGAAAAAGGTCAACATTTTCTACGATGTCCGCCGCACCTGGATCACCCGCCGGGGCTTTCTGGAGGAGAAAAAGGTGGAGGTCACCAAGGGGATGAAGGTCTTTGACCGCCCCGTGGCCCGGACAGACGCGGAGATATGGCTGAAGATCAAGGAGCACGAGGCCAGCCCTCTGAACAACTATACCGTGATCGAGCATCCGAGGAAAACCATGGAGGATCGCCGCCAGGAGTATTTCTCAAAAATGCACCGGCACTATGACGACCTCTATGACTATTTTGAGTTCCACTATGAGGTGGAGAACATCCGCATCGCCCGGAGCGAGCAGCGGGACCTTTTGCAGGATCTGCGGGACGCCGCCGAGGGCATCGAGGTCGTCCACAACATCGACCAGCTCAAGGCCAAAGCCGAGAAAAAACGGGCGGCCAAAGTCCACCGCCGGGAGCTGAAGGTGCGCAGGGCGCAAAGAGCGGCCCTGCTGTCCCAAACGGAAGAACAAATTTCCATTTTTGGAGGTGATTCTGAATGAATTTGTCAAACATGGGCGCCTATGGGCTGCAAATCAATTTGAAGCTGCTAAACGACATCATTGCTTTTGTCGTCACCACCGCCAAGGCTAATTACGCCCAGATGGAGGAACTGCGAAAGAGGTGCATATTCCCCCTGTCCTCCACATCCGAAACGCTGCAGCGGGACTATGGCTTTATGTACCTGGGCGAACTGCTGGAACGGTATGAGGAGCGCTTCGGCATGAGCCTCCCCGACCGCAGGGCCATTGCCCTGGCCCTGGGCTACACCAGGGATATCGCCACACCGGAAATGTTTGTGGGGAGCCAGCGGGCCGACTTTATCCAGGGGGTGCGGCGGTGCGCGGAAAGCGACCTCTACCTCACCGGCGCCCTCTGCCTGATCTACGGGGGCGAGAGCGGCGCGGCAGCCATTGAGCAAAAGCTGAAGGAATGGGCATACACCCAGACCGAGGAGCTGATCTTCGCCATGAGCCTGTTTCCCGACGGGGAACAGGCCCTCGCCCAATTCAGCGACCAGTTAGTGACCCTGCTGGGAAAGGGGCGGACCCTTTCCGTGTTTGGCAACACGGACATTTTTAACCAGGTATTTGCCATGCTGTTCCCGCTGAAAAAGCGGATGAAGGCCAGACACATGGATCTGCTCCGGGCCCTGCTGTCCCTGCCTGTCTCCTTCGTGAGGGAGGGCAGCAAGCACTATGGCTGGCTGACAGACCACGGCTATACCCCCATTGAGATCGCATACGCCAATATTGCGGCCCTGTGCAGCCAGTGTGTTCCCGGCGGCCCCGGACGCAATTCTCTCACGGCGGAAAAACTTGTTGTCTCGCTGTTCCGCGCCGTTCTGACCCATGACCAGCCCCTGTCTGCCGAGGTCTACCAACAGCTCACCCAAATCTATCAGATGTATGCAAAGTTTGACATCAAATGCTATGAGAAACACCGGCTGGCTGAAACATTGACGGTCGGCGTGCATATCCAGACCCCCGAGACCATGGCCTGGTTCATCCGCTGCACCGACGAACCTCTCCATCCGGCCACCGCCAGCTTCGATGTCATGGATCCCAAGTGGGACCCCCTGGTTGGCAGCCTGGATACGAAGCACTACCTCAAGCTGTTTGAAAGCTGTCTGACTGAGGACATGGACGCCGCCCAGATCCGCGAACGGTTGGACCGATATCAGGCCCTCACCCAAAAGGATTTCCTGGAGCGTTACCGCGAGGACGCCTTTGCCGGCAGGTTCCCTCTCATGGTCAAGGTGGGTATCATCGACCTGTGGACGGCCTTCCAGGGCTGTCTGTCCGAGGATGGCGATGTATCCAACTCCACCTTGCTGCGCCATATCGGGGGCTGTTGCCATGACATCCAGACGTTGCAGGCGGTCGAATTTCTGACACGGTTCCTGCCCCAATATGGATTCCAGGGAGCAAAGACATATTTTGGCCGCTATCGGGATGGCTTTGAAGATGAACTGTGGGCGCAAAAAGGCTATAACGGCAGCGAGATCACACTCAAGCTCCAGCGTGATTTCCTTGCGGATGACCCGGATCGACAGCGCCTGCTGCTCCACTGGGTGGATGAGTATTTTTTCACGAAACAGCCAAAACGCTACCTTGACTTTGTGATCGCCCTGCTGAAGGATGAGGGCGCGGCCACCCTGCTGTCCCCCGGGGACCAGCGTGGATTATTTGACGCGGTGATCGCCCAATCGAAGCTGTCTGCCTGGGACGCTAAAGAGCTAAAACAGCGTTACCTGACGCCGGAGGAACAACAGGCGGATCAGGAGGCCAAAGAGGCGGCGGAAGCGGAAGAAAAGCGGCAGGCACACTTGGACATGATCCAGAGCATCGAGGCCTGCTATGCCGATTCCAACGATGGCACATTTGGAGCTGTCTTGAAGTATCTGGATAAGTACCGCTACTACAATGACCGGGAGGCCATTGCCCACCGTGTGGTGCGCGATGGATTGGAACCGCTTTTGGACGGCACTGGGTATGCCCTGGCCCCAGCGGAGGCGGAGCGTTTTCTGATCGTCTGCCGGGAGCTGCTCCGCACCGGCGCTTTGACCTGGGCAGAGCTGCAATCTTACATTTTGAAGGTGAAGGAGGTCGAACCGGATGATCCTGACGAAGATCCAGGCGAATGAGCTTGGGCAAATGATGCGGGAACACATTGCTTGCATCCTGCGGATGGATGCCGTCCGGCTGAAGCTGGACTGGACGGCGGAGTTTACCGCGGAGCAAATTATCTCCTGCTGTGACAGGATGGCCAAATGCCTGGACTGCACGATCAATTATCACAAAGACATCCAGCGCGAACTGATCCAAAACCCGCAGTTCGCCCCCTGGTTGGCCCGGCTGATGGCCCTTGCGGGGAAAACGGCGGATAGCGGGCCGGAGGCGCCCCGTTCGGACTGGGATAACCTGGCCCAGAGGCTGAATGATCTGCTGGAGGCCTGCTGGACCGGGGGAAAAATCATCACCGGCTATTCGGAGGCCGATGTGCTGTTCGCCACGGAGCAGCTCGACCTGACTGCGGCCGCACGGCTGACCTATCTGGAAAGCTTTGCCCCCATGGAATTGGACGACGGCACAAGGGCGCAGATCCTCATGAACCTGTCCGCCTGTGGGACAATGCCTGTTGCCCTGGATGAAGGACAGCGGGCGCTGCTGAAGGAGCCCTTTGTGGGTTCCCGCCATCTGTTCGCCTCGGCGGACTTTGAGGACGTCTGGTCATTGTTCCAGTTCTGTCCTGCTTTGACCGGCATTGCCCGGATGCTTCATCAAAAAGGCGTCAACGAGCATCTCACCCTGACAGACTACCAGTATTTCGCGGAGGACGGGGCGGAGTATCAGCGCCTGCTGGCCCTTGTACTCCAGCGCCTGAGCGCCGATGCCGCCGGCAGGTTTCTTCACCACTGGCGGGAGAACAACTGCGCTCTGTCCGAGCTCCAGCGCATGGAACGCCGGACGCGGACAACGGATGCCGGGGAGCTGGACACCGCCCTGGTCAGCTATACCGGGTATGTAAATTTGATTTATGGAAAAAAGTTTAAGACCATTTCCCTCAATGGATTGACCAGCCGCCAGGAAACGCTGCTGCTCTATGCCATTACCCACGAAAAAAAGCACTTTATCCGGCTGATCGATGAAAACGCGGACAAATTTCTGGGCCTGTCCCAATCGTCCATCCTTTTTTATGAGCCGCTCTACCGCGACCATTTCAATCTGAATGAACTGACTGTCAGGGATCTGGGGGACTGTAGCTGGATGACGCAGAGAAATCTGCCCAAAAGCCTGCTGACCGGAAGCCGCCAGTATACCTTCCCTGAACTGAAGCTGCTGTATGACGCGCCCGGGGCCTACGTCACCCTGTATGGTAAGCTGCGCGCCCCCGGTTTGGATGATCGAATCAAGGTGCTGCGCCAGCTGCGGAAGCGGAACGTTTTGGATGAGATCAGCGGAGAGATGGATCTGACCGCGCTGGCTGGATGGCTGGATCAAAAGCCGCTGGCCGACTGGCAGCGGGAGGAATTTGCCCACATCAAGGATATCCGGGCGGAGGACGCCGCGCAAATGCTGGTACATCTGGATAAGCTCCGCCCCCTGCTCCCTGACATCCGGTGCCGGGCCGACGTGATGCTGGCGTTGCGCTGTTTGGACCACCTTGACCGCTTTGAGAGTTTGGAGGCGCTGAAAGCCAGCCTGCTGGAATTAGACCTGGAGTGGAAGGGCCTGGCGGACGTCATGAAATTGAGCCCCGAATTCAAAGAGCGGCACCAGGAAGGCATCATCAGGTTCCTGTGCCGGGACGGGGCCGGGATCGCCGGGACATATCTGGACTCTCTCTCGGAAAAGCTGTACCCGGCGTTCTGCCGGGTGGTGAAGGCCGAGCTGATGGGACAGTTCAAAGACCTGAAATACCATACCGGCGACCTGGAGCGGGAGCTGGACTACCCGCTCGACGCTCAAGCGAAGGCGGCGTGGACGCACAATCTTTCCTTTGCCCAGGGCCGCACAGAGATCCGGGAAAAGGATGATTTCTTTTCCACCATGCTGCTGGGCACACAGCCCTATGCAACGTGCCTGTCCTATCGCGGCGGGGCCTACTGCGACTGCCTGCTGGCCTGTTTTGATTCCAACAAGAAGGTGCTGTACGCGGAGCGGGATGGCCGCATCGTGGCCCGGGCCTGTGTCCGGCTGACCAAATGCTGTGTAGGCGGGGGTTCGGCTAATCAAGAAGGGCCTGCCGGTAAATTCAGCTTCGTGGATCTGGAGGCCGAAAACGGCCGACCGGAAGATCGGCACCAAGGTGAGCGTTTGGCGCTGTTTCTGGAACACCTCTACAGCAGCGGCCTAAGCCCGGAGGATCAGCTTCAGATCAAGGCACTGTTTGTCCAGCTGGTACAGCAAAAGGCCGGGATGCTGGGTGCCCTGCTGGTGCTGAGCATGGATTACCGGGAGGCCGTCGGGGAAGGCTTTGCCCGAACCAGCCTGCACCTCTATATTTCCGCGTCGAAAGCCGGCGGGCAGTATCTGGACAGCCTGGGCGGTCAGGCGGAGGTGTCCTCGGAGGGCAGCTACAAGAAAAACACCTTCCTGGTGGAACAGGCCAAGGGCCAGCCGGGAGAGATCAATGAGATGACGCGCACATGAGGGCGAAAGTTTTCATGCGCCGCAGTATTTTGGGAGGACGGCCGCATGGCGCGGCCGTCCTCCCGCACATGATAGGAGGAAAATATGGGTTATATTTATGAGCTGTTTCAGAATCCGCACCCTGCGGACGAATGGACTACGGAGTATGATTTGAATGAGAGCCCCAGCGCTTTCCCCATTGCCAGCCGGATTGGGGCGGCGATGGACCGGGATACCGTGATCGACCGCTTTGGAGCGTGGCTGGAGGAGCGGCGGCTGGGCTGGATGGATGGCGACGTGTTTGCCATCGACCCCCAGGCCGCCGAACGATACTTCGAGGGACGTTATGCCGCGTTCCAGAAAGCCGTTATGGCACTGCAGGCGTTGAATGAGACCCAGTTCATCCATGACCATGGCTGGGTGCAGACGTTGATTGACGCACTGGGCGAAGCATTCACCTCAAAGTATGGGGACTACGTTCTGCTGGGCGATGATATGACGCCCACACCCTTTGAGGAATTTCTTCGCAAGGCAGCTCCAGGTGCGCCCTACTACTTTGGGGCTGTGTTTATTTACAAGAACTGAAGGGGGACGAAGGCATGAAAATCTACTGCTTATTGTCTACAGAAAGTGGCCCCCGCAAAAGCAGCGCAACGGCGGACCTGTTCCTGCACCACGAGGAGGCGCTGTCGGCCATGAAGGCCGCCTACGAGCGAAAGCTGACGGCGCTGCCGTTCGATGTCTCCCTGCAAACCGATTGGCACCGCTGTTCCTGTGAGAAGGATCTGGCCAGCATTATTGACGGAGCTGGCACCTATACCTGGTGCGTCCAGGAGCGCGAGTTTAGACGCTCAGGTGGCCGTCGAAGTCCAGGGTGGTCTGGTGCAGAACATCTACGCCAACACCGATGTTGATGCCCAGGTCTATGACCTGGATCTGACCGACATCCAGGAGGAGGGCGGCCTCACCGAAGGGGAACTGCGCCAGGCGGCGCTGGCCGAGGTAATCAGCGCACCAGGGTGGCGCAGTATCTGGTGACAATATTTATTCAATATGAAGAAAGGAAGTATCACAATGGATTTTTACCAAACACCTATGGGACATACATTCTTTGAGCGCCATATCCCGCAACTGATCCAGGCCATCCAGGCCCTTACCTCTGCGCTGGACAAGCCCGCACAGGCCGTCACCCTGCCGGTGGAGGCCGATCCGGAGTTTCTGTCCAGGCTCTATTTGGGCGAGTACGAGTCTGCACCTTTCCAGCAGACCCCGGAGGGGGCAGAGCTCACCCGGGCCGTCAACGTGGCCCATGCGGAGCTGGAGGCCGTATTGCCCGAAAGCTGCCATGAGAAGCTGATGCAGTACCAGGACACCCTGACCATGCGGGGGGGCGTCGATTTACAGATGGCCTATGAATCCGGCTTCCGCACCGCCGTGCAGATGATGTCGGCAGGGCTGTCCCGGCCCGAGGCTAAGCCCGCTGACCCCCTAAATGCCTCACCGGCAAAAAATATGAAGGAGGAATAACCATGGCAAATTACCACTGTGCAATTCGGACGAACTACTTCCATGTAAAGGATTCGGAGCTGTTCCATCAGTTTATGGCCCGTGTTTACGGCACAGATAGCTCTGTGGAACTCTGGGAGGGAAAGGACGCCGATCATCAGGCTGTGTTCGCGTTTGGTTCCTATGGTGAGATCAGCGGCCTGCGGGATGCGCTGGACGTTGACGAAGCGGGCTACGACGTGTTCATCCGCAGCCTCCAACAGCATATCCGGGAGGATGATGCGGTGGTTATCCTGGAAGTCGGCCGGGAAAAGCTGCGCTATCTGGTTGGTAGCGCCGAGATCATCACCTGCAGCAGCCGTGAATGTCTGGATATTTCGGATCTGGCGCAGGCCCGTGCGGCCACCATGCTGGGCACCCCCGGTTGGCAGACGCAGTTTGACAACTGACGGAGGCAAGACACATTGGCCGGCATCCGGTCAATGACAATACCCTCAAAACAGTAGAAATCATGAGGAATGCTATGAAATTAACATTGGGAGATAAAGCGCTGCTCCTTGATATGGGCTGTGCTGAGAGCAATTTTGAACAGATCGAGGAGGCTACCCGCAAGACGGATTACGAATACTGCGGCAAGCGAATTGGCTGGCAGAAGGCCCTGGAACTGCTTGGGCGGAGGAATTACCTGTCCGGCATCAGCCGGAGCGCATTTCACTTCTCTGCTGTCCGGTTCACACCGCAAAACGTGCCTGTATATTTCGATTCGGGCCGTCTTTTTAAGTGAGAATGAGCCTGCGATATGATGAGGTGTTCGACCAGCACTACGATGTGAGGGACGGGGACGGGAAGCCGTTCCCCGCTCCCGAAGAATGATTTGATGTCCGCGCCGGGGTCTATGGGTTTGCTCCCATAGGCCCCGACGCGCTGGAAAGATGAGGTGCGCTTTTATGGATGAAGCCAGAGAAAACGAAAAGCTGGATCTGCCCCGCAAGGAATATGAGCCAGTGGTTTCCCAGCCGGTGGAGCTGGGATTTTTGGGGACGGAGGTTGCCCTGTGTGTCTTTGATATTCACGGCGACCGGGAGATCAAGACCTGCTGCGGGGACATCTGCAAAATTGTTGATGCCCTGCGGGATTATTCCCGTCTGCTGGGCATGGTGCGTGACACCTGGGATTTGCAGGGCTTTCATCGCGCCAAGTATGAATTCTATGCAGATAAGCTGCGGGAAATCGCGGATAAGTTTCAAGGCGGGATCGGCTATGACTATGATGCCGCCCTGGAACGGTGTAGGAAAAAGCAGGGCAAAAAGCCGCGCAATGAGGACGTGGGCGGCGAGGCCCTGGCTATGGGGTTTCTCAAAGCCCAGCAGACGGCAGAGGCCAAGGCCAGGAAAGCCGCCGAAAAGAGTTCCGGGGGGAAGGCTGTCCAGGCAGAAGATAGTGCAGGCTCAGATCCTTGGGAGGAGGATTTTTAAGAATACCAATAAGGAGGATCGCAAGATGCAAAAGAAATACGTCGTGCCCGTGGTAGGGCAAATCTACAAAAACCAAAATGGCCGGGAATATTGCTGCTTGTCCAACGCCGGCTACTCCAGCCAGAGCGATATGCGTGTGGCCGTAGGCCTCGGGGAGCACCAGGCGTCCATGGTCCGCATAAGCGACGGCTGGAGCTTTGTGGCCCACGGCCTCCAGCAGTATGAGGACGGCACCGTGGAGTGGAACTTTTCCACCGGCGGGGCCTTCCGGGAGGATGATTTGGACAGATGCCGGAAGCTCCTACGGGCAAATGCTCCAGACATGAAGAAATATTTTGACTACCTGGATGATCTGCGCGATTCGGGCACAACAAATATGTTTGGCGCTGTGCCCTACCTAAAAAACAAATTTTTTGAACTGTACCTTGACGAAGCCCGGGCCCAGGAGGTACTGACAGCCTGGATGGACAGCCGTTCGGGCCGTTAAGACCATACCGGGTACCAATGGGATATCCCTTCAACTGGATTCTGCAAAGAATCCAGTTGATATTTTAGCGCAATTATGCTAAAATGAGTGGTGGAGGCGATGACCATGAAACTGATACGGCCTGTGTCCGATCTGCGAAACAATTTCGCAGATATCTCCAAGACGGTTCACGAGACAGCCCAGCCTGTGTTTCTGACGAAGAACGGCTATGGCGACATGGTCGTCATGAGCATGGAGGCTTTTGAATCGCTTCAATTTGAGAGCGAGGTCTACTTCAAGCTCCAGGCAGCGGAGCGCGAGGCCGAGCTGACAGACCAGCGTTACTCCTCAAAAGAAGTCCTGCAGGCGATGCGAGAGGCCATTGGAGGGGAGCAGGTTGTATAAGCTGGAGTACCTGCCTGCTGCCCGCCAAGACATGATGGATATTGTGCGGTATATCAGCCGGGAGCTTTGTAATCCAACAGCGGCGGAGCGGCTGGCTGTGGAGCTGATTCAGGCGGGGGACAGCATCCTGGGATTTCCGTACGCAAATTCCGCCTACACCACCATCAGGCCGCTGAAGCATGAGTATCGGAAGCGGCTGGTGCAGAACTACATCATGTTTTATTGGGTGGACGAAGGCAAAAAATTGGTAACAGTGGCCCGTGTTGTTTACGCGAAGCGGGAACTTGAACGGCTGCTGGAATGAAGAAGCACACAGGAAAACAGGGCGGGGCCTCATTGAGACCCCGCCCTGTTTTGCGTTAGATGCGGAAGTTACGGATGCAGTTTACAAGCGTGATGCATAGCTCCTGGTAGAGATCTTCATCGAAAAAACCGTTGCAGATGGATTCCTTCACCAGCAACGGCCGGTAGCGTGTCAGGATCTCCTCCAATGCCGTTTCGTTGCCAAGCTGGGCTTGGGTCAGAAGTTCTTCAAAATTCACTTGACCTCACCTCGCAGATTCTTCCGCAGTTTCATTATGGTGCGGTGATAGGCGGAAGCAACCCCGTTGTACCGCAGACCCAGGGCTTCGGCGAGTTCATCGTACCCGCGGTCATTCAGCACACGCTCAAACAGGATGAACCGCTCCCGGGCTGTCAGGCCAGACAGGGCCTGCAAAAGCGCAATGTCTTCCTGCTGTGAGAGGCCATAGCTATCCCTGCTGAAGTTGAAAGCAGGGCCGCTCTCAAACTCGGTGTCTTGAAAATCTGTCACGACCTCACGTTTCTTTACCCGAACCTGCTTTTGAATGTAGTTGTATTTTTTCCGATTCAAAGCCATTTGAAGATAAGCTGTAAATCGGCTTTGCAGGGCACAGTCCCTGCTTTGATTATCATACTGCTGTCCCATGGGACAACCTCCTCGTCTGATTTTTGAGGTCAGACGCGGAGGAGGCCCACGGCACCGGGGAATAATAAAACAGCCGGTCTCGTACCGAAGTACAAGACCGGCTGTTGGTAGGGCATTGGGAGGTCCGTTAGGGCAAGAGCTTTCAGCGGGCGGAGGGGCGATTTCCTCACATAAGTGTTTTCTCGACCTCATCCGGTGCTGTCGAGCGCAGCGTCGCAGATCCCTGTAAGCCGTGTGTTTAGGCGCCCGGAAACGGTGGACCGTCTCAATGCGATAGAGAGGGGCTTCTATCACATGGAAACCTTCTTCCGTTTGCGTTGCCGGCACACAGGCGACAGGACCGCTCCTGTTGTTTGGGCAGAAGCATGGCAGCATGAGCCGCCGCCTTGCCGATCATAACTATTAAAGAATTTGTGGTTGTAAATTTGGTTCACAAGATAAAGGAGTGGACGATGTATATTACTGTTTCTGCCACAAAATGCATTATATTGGGAGCCTGTGTAATAAATGGGTTTAATTGTGGAAAAAGCGGGAGAACGTTCGACTTAATTCAGCAAAAAGTGCCAGGAGTTTATTTCACCTTGATTTTTCTATATAAAAACGATATAATACAAATGTTCTTGTTTGCGTGTGGAGGGGATGGAGCGTGAAAAAGCATATTTATCTCGCTGTGGATCTGAAATCGTTTTATGGGAGCGTAGAATGTGTGGAACGCGGCCTGGATCCACTGACCACCAACCTGGTGGTAGCGGACAAAAGCCGGACGGAAAAAACCATCTGCCTGGCGGTGACCCCCTCCCTGAAAGCCTATGGCATATCAGGCCGGGCGCGGTTATTTGAGGTGGTGCAGCGGGTGGCGGAGGTAAACGCCCAGCGGCGGCAGAGGGCCCCGGGGCGGCAGTTCACTGGCTTCTCCTGGCACGACCCGGACGTGAAAACCCATCCGGAGCTTGCGCTGGACTATCTGGTGGCCCCGCCAAGGATGGCCCATTATATCGAATGGAGCACCAAAATTTACAACGTCTATCTGAAGTATGTGGCGCCCGAAGATTTGTTCGCGTACTCAATCGACGAGGTGCTGATGGATGTGACCAACTACCTGCCCACCTACAAGCTCACCCCCCGGGAGCTGGCCCGGAAGATCGTGCTGGACGTGCTGGACACCACCGGCATCACCGCCACGGCGGGCATCGGCACCAACCTCTATTTGGCGAAGGTGGCCATGGACATCTGGGCCAAGCATACCAGGCCGGACAAGAGCGGTGTGCGCATCGCCGAGATGGATGAGATGAGCTACCGCCGCCTGCTGTGGGATCACCGTCCCCTCACCGATTTCTGGAGGGTTGGCCCGGGCTATGCCAAGAAACTGGAGGCCCAGGGCCTTCACACCATGGGGGATATCGCCCGGTGCTCCATCGGCAGCCCCGCCGACTACTACAACGAGGAGCTTCTCTACAGGCTGTTCGGCGTAAACGCGGAGATTTTGGTAGATCACGCTTGGGGCTATGAGCCGGTAACAATGGCCAACATCAAGGCGTACAAGCCGGAGGCCAAGAGCGTGGGTTCCGGCCAAGTGCTTACCGCCCCGTACCCCTTCGATAAAGCCCGGATGGTGGCCTGGGAGATGGCTGACCAGCTCGCGCTGGATCTTGTGGGCCAGCGGCTGGCCACCAACCAGCTCACCCTCACCGTGGGCTATGACATCGAAAATCTCCGGGATTCCCAGCGCCGGAAGCAGTACCACGGCGAGGTCAAGACGGACCGTTACGGGCGGCAGATCCCCAAGCACGCCCATGGCACCGCCAACCTGGAGGGGTACACCGCCTCCTCCAAGCGCATCACGGCAGCGATCCTGGAGCTGTATGACCGCATTGTGGACAAGAACCTGCTGATCCGGCGGATGTACCTCACTGCAAACCGGGTGACGGCTGAAGCTGATGTTCCCGCCGAGCCCGCTATGGAGCAGCTTGACCTGTTCACCGACTATGCCGCCGCCCAGGCCCAAAAGGAAGCGGAAGCGGCAGAGCTGGTCCGGGAGCGGAAGCTACAGGAGGCCATGCTGGGCATCAAAAACAAGTACGGCAAGAACGCCATTTTGAAAGGCACGAACCTGATTGACGGTGCCACCGCTGCCGAGCGGAACAACAAAATTGGCGGACATCGGAAATCCTAATTTTAAGATGATTTTTTGTAAAAGCTCCTATATCTCGGCATTCTTTGCAGCGGCAACTTAGTTTTTTTGCTCCTTGTCACAGAGGAAGTCCCATGCTATAATTGCTCAAATCGTCACTTACAAAGATTATTTTACCCAAAGAGGAACAATTATGAAACGCCAGAAAACTCTGATACAATATTTTGAATGGTATCTGCCCGAGGATGCCGCCCATTGGCGGCGCGCTTCGTTGGACGCGGAACATCTGTCGGCGCTGGGGTACACCGGCGTATGGCTGCCGCCCGCTTATAAAGGTGCCGGCGGTGTGAAGGATGTGGGCTATGGTGTCTACGACCTGTATGATCTGGGCGAATTCGACCAAAAGAGCTCCATCCCCACAAAATACGGCACGAAGGAGGAATACATATCCGCGGTCCGCGCGCTCCAGGATGCCGGCCTGGAGGTGTTCGGCGACATGGTGCTTAACCACCGGATGGGCGCGGATCGCCGTGAGCGCGTGATGGCCGAACGGTGCCTGGAGACAGACCGGGACCAGACCACCGGCATTGAGGAGCGGATCACGGCCTGGACGAAGTTTACGTTCCCAGGCCGGGGCGGCAAGTATTCCAGCTTTCATTGGAACCACGCCCACTTCAACGGGGTGGACTGGGATGACGAGGAAAAAAAGAGCCACATCTGGCTGCTGAACGGCAAGGACTGGGAGGAGGAGGTCGATCAGGAGAACGGGAACTTTGACTACCTGATGGGCGCCAATCTGGACATGGCAAACCCGGACGTGATCGCGGAGCTCGACCGCTGGGGGCTGTGGTATCTGGAAACCACCGGCGTGGACGGGTTCCGTCTGGATGCCGTGAAACACATCCGCTTTACCTTCTTCACCCACTGGCTGGAGGAGCTGCGGCAAAAAACCGGGAAAGAGCTGTGGTCGGTGGGTGAGTATTGGCAGGCGGATATCCTTGCCTTGACCAATTTTTTGGATCGGAGCGGCAATATTATGTGCCTGTTCGATGTGCCTCTGCACTTCAAGCTGGCCCAGGCCTCCGAGAGCGCAGGCAATTTCGACATGCGGACCCTGTTCCAGGGGACCTTGGTGGACGCGCGGCCCCAGCGGGCGGTGACGTTCGTGGACAACCACGACACACAGATCGGGCAGGCCCTACAGTCATGGGTCAAAGAGTGGTTCAAGCCCTTGGCCTATGCCCTGATTCTTTTGCGGCAGGACGGCACCCCCTGCGTTTTCTACGGGGACCAGTACGGCATCCCCCACGATAGCATCCAGCCGGTGAAAGGGCTGGATATACTGCTCCGGGCCCGTCAGGAGCGGGCCTGGGGGGAGCAGACCGACTATTTCGACCATCAAAGCGTGGTGGGCTGGACCCGTTCCGGGGATGAGGAACACCCCGGTTCCGGCCTCGCGGTGCTGCTGAGTGACGGCGACGGCGGGGAGAAATGTATGTGCATGGGCGTCCAATTTGCTGAACAGTCTTTCGTGGATCTGCTGGGCAACCAGAAAGGCGAAATTACTTTGGACAAAAGCGGCTGTGGTATGTTCCGTTGCAGCGGCGGTTCGGTATCCGTATGGGTGCTGAAGGAGACGGTGTAAAAATACGCTGTCTGGCTTCTTTTGCCGAATGGGGAGGGGTTCACGAGTATGAGCGGCACGTATGACGACATCATCAACCTGCCGCACCCCACCTCCACCAGGCACCCCCGTATGCCGATAGCTGACCGGGCGGCTATCTTTTCTCCGTTCGCAGCCCTTGTCGGCCATGGGGCCGCTATTGAGGAGACGGCCCGACTCACTGACCAAAGGATCGAATTGACCGAGGAGGAAAAGGCACTTCTGGATGAAAAACTCCGCCTGCTGCTGGAGACAGGCGGAGTGGGTGTGTTCACATGGTTCCTGCCCGACGAACGGAAGGACGGCGGGGCCTATATCACCGCTGTGGGGACGGTCAAGAAAATCGACCCGTTGGAGGGCCGGGTCATTCTCACAGACCGGACGGCCATTCCCATTGAGGATATTCTGGAGATCGAAGTCCAGGCGCTGCCGGGGCAGGCCTTGTAAGTTTTGCTGCCTTCCGCTATAATGAAGCGGCTGCTTTGATTGCGCGGCACCCGCGCAAAATCCATTTGAAACTGCGAGGTTACCATGAATCAGAAAGAGATCAGTGAGCTGAAACGCCGCTTCAAGCTGGGCAAGAACGCCATCAGCCACATCTGCGGCTGTTATGTGAACAGCCAAAAGGAGATCGTCTCCTACCTGAACGAGCCCCTGGACCGGATGCCCGAGGAGGAGGCGGAGAAATACTTAGCCCTGCTGAAAAAAGCCCTGTCCGGCGCCCTGGGCCGGAACCTCATTGACATCGTGTTCTCCACCCAGCAGGTGGCAGACAGCGACGAACACCGCCGCCTCATGGCCCTGCGGGATTCCAGGCTCAAGGACGGCGAGGTTCGGCAGGAGTTCTATCAGGCGGTCATCGACAGCCTGGACATGGGGGAGAGCAATTACCTCATCCTGCTGGCCCACGACGCCTATGATGTGCCCCATCGCGGCAAAGACGATGAAATGCAGGCAGATGCGGGCGATACTGTGTTCTCCTATATCGTGTGCTGCATCTGCCCGGTAAAGGACGGTAAACTGGAACTGGGTTACTGCCCCGGGGAAAATGAGTTTCACAACTGCGCCGCCAGCCAGATCGTCTCCCCGCCGGAGCTTGGCTTCCTGTTTCCGGCCTTTGACGACAGGGCGGCGAATATTTACAACGCCCTCGCCTATGCCCGGAAGCCGGATGAGCTCCACCAGGAGTTCCTGGACGCCATTTTCCGTACTGAGCCTCCCATGTCCGCTGGGGAGCAGCGGGAGGCATTCCAGACAGCCCTGCGGGATGGGCTGGAGGGGGCCTGCGGCCTGGAGGTGGTGCAGGCTGTCCATGAACGTCTGACTGCCAAAATTGAGGAGCATCGGGAGGCCAAAGACCCGGAACCCCTGTCCGTCACCGCAAAGGACATATCTGCCATTCTGCGGGACAGCGGCGCAGAGGATGGGCAAATTGCTGCCTTCTGCGAAAAGTGCGGGGAGCTGTTCGGTGAGGATGCGGCCCTCAGCCCCGTCAATCTCATTGACAGCAAACGGTTTGAGGTGAAAACGGCGGACGCCTCCATCTCCATCGACCCGGAACACAGCTACCTGGTGGAGACCCGTGTGATTGACGGCAAGAAGTACCTACTCATCCCCGCCGGAGAGGGGCTGGAGGTCAATGGGATGCCGGTGGACTGGGTTGACACAGAACATGAATAAATCCGCATAGCAGCTTGATTTTTTGGTTATCACCATATATAATGCAGAGGATATTTGACCCGGAAAAATACGAAACAGGAGTGATAACCATGGCCGAGGAAAAGAAGGTCGGCGAGGCCGCTGAGAAGCCCCCCAAAAAGCGGGGCGGCAGGAAGCCCATGACGGCGGAGGAAAAGGCTGCGGCGGCCAAGGCCCGCGCTGAGAGTAAGGCCAAGGCGGACGGCCTCAAGCCCACCGTCATCGTGCAGTTCCAGGGCGCCGAGGTCGATCTGGACACGCTGGTGGAGGCGGCTAAGGCCGACTTCCGGCAGGCGAAAAAGCGCACCCCCATCACCGATTTGAAGCTGTATGTCAAACCGGAGGAGCGCACGGCCTACTATATGGTGAACGAGAAGCACAATGGAAGCGTGTCCTATTAACGATTCTTCTTTCACAGGCTATCAAAATAAAAAGCAAGGGAGGCGCTGACATAGCGTCTCCCTTGCTTTTTATTCGGGTGGGATAAACCGATAACCCACAGCCCAAACAGTTTCAATGATATCACATTCTAACATAGCAAATTTTTTGCGCAGTGACTTGATATGGGACTTCACCCGCTCATCGCCACCCAGTTCATAGCAGCCATCCCAAACATGATCACAGAGCTCCCTCCGGCTAAATACTTGCCCGGGGTGTCTGGCCATAAAGTACAGTAAATCAAACTCTATCCGTGTCAATTCTACGGAGACTCCCTGCGCCACAACTTGCCGGTAGCGCGGAGTAATTACCAACGAAGTACCAAAAACGATGGGGATAGCCTGTTCTACTACATCATCATATTCGAGATATAGCTCAATCAATGCATTTGCCTGCGCTATACAGAGATCCACGTCAACAGGTTTTTCAAGAAAGGCATCCACTCCGGCATGGAGGAGATTGGTTTTCTCCTCTGTGGTCAGGGCTTCTGTAAACGCTAAAATGGGGATACGCTTTGCGATTCGGAAAATGCGAACCATCTCAGCATTGTCGATATGCGATATCTGCAGGTCTATGATGATCAAGCAATAAGTTCTTTTTATCGCAAGCTCCAACGCTTTTGACAGTGACACCACGCAATTGACCTTCATAGCCACACTTTCTAATCGATCCCGGATGAGTTGGCTGGTTTGAATATCGTCCATTATGATAAGCAACTGTTTCTGTAACACAGGCATCTATCCTCTCACAAATCAAAGTGCGGGAATCTTTTTACTATGCCAACCGCAATATACAGTTATAAAACATTACCGCTGGATTCTGCCGGAGCCGTCGCCGCCGGCCAGCTTCTCCACCTCGGCCACGGTTACCATGTTGTAGTCGCCCTCAATGGAGTGCTTGAGCGCGGACGCCGCCACCGCGAACTCCACCGCCGCTTGGGTGCTCTTGCCGGACAGCAGGGAATAGATCAGCCCGCCGCCGAAGCTGTCGCCGCCGCCAACCCGGTCGATGATGTGCAGCTCGTACTTCTTGGAGAAGCAATATTCGCTGCTGGCCGCGTCGTACAGCATGGCGCTCCAGCCGTTGTCAAAGGCGGAATGGCTCTCCCGGAGGGTGATGGCCACCTTCTCGAAGCCGAACCTGTCCGCCAGCTGCTTGGCCACGGACTTGTAACCCTCGTGGTTGATCTCGCCGCCGTAAATGTCAGTGTTCTCGGCCTCGATGCCGAACACGTCCTTGGCGTCCTCCTCGTTGGAGATGCACACGTCCACGTACTGGCACAGGTCGGTCATCGCCTCACGGGCCTGCTCCCGGGTCCACAGCTTGCCCCGGTAGTTCAAATCACAGGAAATTTTTACGCCATTGGCCTTCGCCGCCTTGCAGGCTTCTTTACAAATCTCCACCACGTTGGGGCCTAAAGCCGGGGTGATGCCGGTGAAGTGGAATCGGTCCACGCCGTCAAAAATCTTGTCCCAATCGAAGTCGGCGGTGGCAGCCTCCTGGATGGCGGAGTGGGCCCGGTCGTAGATGCAGACGCTGCCCCGCTGGGAGGCGCCCTTCTCGTTGAAGTAGATGCCCACCCGGTCGCCGCCCCGGACGATCATGCTGGTGTCCACGCCGTAGCGCCGCAGGGAGTTCACCGCCGCCTGCCCGATGGCGTGGGCGGGCAGCTTGGTCACAAAGGCCGCGTCCAGGCCGTAGTTGGCCAGGGACACGGCCACGTTGGCCTCGCCGCCGCCGAAGGAAAATTCCAGGTGGTCGGCCTGGACGAACCGTTCATAGTTGTAGGGCTGGAGCCGGATCATCAGCTCGCCGAAGGTCACAATCTTTGCCATATTACTGCCTCCAATCGAATGTGTGCCTGGTTTTGTTGTCGTTCCCGCCCCTTCGGGGCGGGAACGACATTACGCACCACGAGCCTCCTTGACAATTTCCACAGACTTTTTGCACAGCTCGGTGATCTCGTCCCACTTGTTGTTATCGATCAGGTCGGCGGTGACCATGTAGGAGCCGCCGCAGGCGCAGATGACAGGCGCCTTGATGTACTCCGCCAGGTTTTTCAGGGAGATGCCCCCGGTGGGCATGACCTTGAACATGGGGAAGGGGGCGGACATGGCCTTGATTTTCGCCAGCCCGCCGGACTGCTCCGCGGGGAAGAACTTGAGCACTTCCAGCCCCAGCTTGTAGGCGGTGTGGTAGTCGGTGGGGGTGGTGCAGCCGGGGAAGATGGGCAGGCTTTTGGACTGGCAGTACTTCACGATGTCCGGGTCCAGGCCGGGGGTGACGATGAACTTGGCCCCCGCCGCCAGCGCCTCGTCCACCTGGGCGGTGGTCAGCACGGTGCCCGCGCCCACCAGCATATCCGGGCAGGCTTCCGCCATCAGCCTGATGGCCGTAGCCGCCCCCGCCGCCCGGAATGTGACCTCTGCCACCGGCACGCCGCCAGCGCAGAGGGCGCGGGCCAAGGGCGCCGCGTCCCGCTCCGGGTGGTTGAGCTTGATGACGGGCACCACGCCGATGTTGGAAATTGCTTCGTTGATCTTCATGGTGTACTCCTCCTTTTGACGGCTCACAGCCGGAAATACCGCTTGGCATTGCGGTAGCAGATGTCCTCGATCAGCGCTCCCGCCTGCTCCAAATCCGCGGGGTACTCGCCGTTTTCGATCCAGCCGCCCACCAGCTCGCACAGGATGCGGCGGAAATAGGCGTGCCGGGTGTAGCTCAAAAAACTGCGGGAGTCGGTGAGCATCCCGATGAAATTGCCCAGCAGGCTCAGGTTGGCCAGGCTGATGAGCTGATCCCGCATCCCGGTCTTGTTGTCGTTGAACCACCAGGCGCTGCCGTGCTGGAGCTTGCCGGGGACGCCGGGGCCCTGGAAGGCTCCGATCATGGTGTCCAGCAGCTCATTCTCCCCGGGGTTCAGGGAGTACAGGATGGTGCGGGGCAGGGCGTTGTCCGCGTACAGCGCGTCCAGCAGGGCGTACAGCGCCCCGGCGCAGTTCACGTTGTTCATGCAGTCGAAGCCGGAGTCCGGCCCCAGCTTGGCAAACATGGCGCTGTTGGGGTTCCTCATGCAGTTGTAGTGGAGCTGCATCACCCAGTCCAGGCTGGCGTACCGCCTGGCGCAGAACAGCAGCAGCGCCGTCTTGAATTGCTCCGCCTCCTCCGGGATGACGGGCTGGCCCGCCAGGGCCTTTTTCAGGATGGCGTCCACCTGCCCCCGTTCCGCGGGCCGGAAGGGCACATAGTCCAGCCCGTGGTCGGCGGCGCGGCAGCCCGCAGCGTCAAAGGCGTCCATCCGCTGGCCCAGGGCGGCCTCCAGGCTGTCCAGGTCTTTGACCTCCACCCCGGACACCCGGCCCAGCTCCGCCAGGAAGCCCGCCCAGCCGGGCTTTTCAATGTTCAGCGCCTTGTCCGGCCGGAAGGAGGGGGCCACCACCGTGGAGATGGTGGGGTCGTCCGCGATGCGCTTGTGCCACGCCAGGTCAGAGGTGGGGTCGTCGGTGGTGCCTACCATGGCCACATTGCTCTGCTTGATAACGCCCCGGGCGCTCATACCCGGCTCCGCCAGCTTTTTCACGCTGAGATCCCACACCTCCTGGGCGGTGTCCCCGTTGAGGACGCCCTTGTAGCCAAAATAGGTCCGCAGCTCCAGGTGGCACCAGTGGTACATGGGGTTGCCGATGGCCTTGGGGAGGGCCTCGGCGAATTTCTGGAATTTCTCCCGTTCCGGCGCGTCCCCGGTGATGTACCGCTCCTCCACGCCGTTGGAGCGCATCACCCGCCACTTGTAATGGTCGCCCTCCAGCCACACCTGGTAAATGTTCTCAAACCGGCGATCCTCAAAGATTTCTCTGGGGTCCACATGGCAGTGGTAGTCGATGATGGGCATACCCTCGGCGTACTCATGGTACAGCCGCTGGGCAGTGGGGGTGGTCAGCAGGAAATCCCGGTCCATAAATGCTTTCATATTTACACCCCGGAATAGGCGGCGAAGCCGGCGTCGATGGGCAGCACCACGCCGGTGATGGCGCTGGCGGCCCTGTCGTCACACAGGAAGAACACGCCGCCCAGCAGCTCCTCGCTGTCCACGAAGCGGCCCATGGGGGTGCCGTTGAGGATCTTGGCGGAGCGGGCGGTGGGGGTGCCGTCATCGTTGAACAGCAGGGCCCGGTTCTGGTTGGACACCAGGAACCCCGGCGCGATGGCGTTGCAGCGGATGCCGGACTTGGCGAAGTGGGTCGCCAGCCACTGGGTGAAGTTGCTGATGGCCGCTTTCGCCCCGGAATAGGCGGGGATTTTGGTCAGCGGAATGTAGGCGTTCATGGAGGAGATGTTCAGAATGCAGCCGTGCTTTTTCTCCACCATGTCTTTTGCAAACGCCTGGGTGGGCAGCAGCGTGCCCTGGAAGTTCAGCTTGAACACGAAGTCCACGCCCCCCGCGTCCAGGTCGAAGAAACCCTTCTGCCCCTCGGCCCATTCGTGCTGGTACTCGTTGTCGGTGGTGGCCCGGGGATTGTTCCCTCCCGCCCCGTTCACCAGGATGTCGCAGGGGCCCAGATCCTTCAGTACCTGCTGGTGGACGGCCTCCAGGGCCTCCGGCTCCAGCACATTGGCCTTGTAGCCCTCGCAGATCTGGCCCTGGGCTTTGCAGTCCTCCGCCAGCTTCTTCACAGCTTCCTCGTTCAGGTCCAGGGCGGCGACTTTCGCGCCCGCCTGGGCGAAGGCCCGGGCCATGTCACCGCACAGCACGCCGCCCGCGCCGGTGACCACCACCACTTTTACGCTGAAATCAACATTCAAAGGCAGATTCATCGTTTTCCTCCTGTTGTTTTATATTGCAGGGGAGGGGCTTGCCCCTCCCGCCTTTCAATTTTCGCATACCTTACCCGCGGGCGGGGCAAGCCCCGCCCCTACACCGGCGCCCCTCAAACACGGGGTGTCTATTTCCCGTCAAATTTCTCCAGGGAATCCCACACACCCAGCATATACATGACGCCCAAGGCGCGGTCGTACAGCCCATAGCCAGGCCGCACCGTGCCGGGGCCCTCGTCCCACAGGTGCCGTCCGTGGTCGGGCCGGATGTAGCCCTCGTAGCCGCAGTCGTGGTACGCCCTGAGAATGTCCAGAATGCCGGTGTCGCCGTCGCAGTCCCGGTGGGACGCCTCGGAGAAGTCCCCGTTGGGGAAATGCTTCACGTTGCGGATGTGGGCGAAGGCAATGCGGCCGCAGTGCTTGCGCACGATGTCCGCCACGTTGTTGTCCGGGTTGGCGTTCAGGCTGCCGGAGCAGAGTGTCAGGCAGTTGTAGGGGTCGTCCACCATGGACAGGAAGCGGTCGATGGATGGCCCATCCACCAGCAGCCGGGGCAGGCCGAAAATGTCCCAAGGGGGATCGTCCATGTGGATGGCCATTTTGATATCGCACTCATGGCAGGTGGGCATGATGGCCTCCAGGAAGTATTTCAGGTTGTCCCACAGCTTCTCCTTCGTCACGGGACGGTACTTCTCAAACAGCTCATCTAATTTCGCCATCCGCGACCGCTCCCAGCCGGGGAAGGTCATGCGGTACTTTTCCGTGAAGGACATGACGTAATCCGCCATCTCCTTGGGGTCCTGCTTGATTTTCGCCGCCTCGTAGTACAGTGCCGTGGAGCCGTCCCCCACGGGATGGAATAGGTCGGTGCGCGTCCAGTCAAACACGGGCATGAAGTTGTAGCAGATGACCTTCACGCCGAAGGGGGCCAGGTTTTTGATGGTCTGCTTGTAGTTCTCAATGTACTGGTCCCTCGTGGGCAGGCCGATCTTGATGTCGTCGTGGACGTTCACGCTCTCCACCACGTCCATGTTGAAGCCGTATTCGTCCAGCTGTGCCTTCACCTTGGCGATCTCCTCGGGCTGCCACACCTCGCCGGGCATCTTGTCGTGGAGCGCCCACACGATGCCCTCCACGCCGGGGATCTGCTTGATGTCGCTGAGCTTGATCTGGTCGTTGCCCTCGCCATACCACCGCCATGTCATTTTCATATGCACTACCTCCTGTAAATTGGGCAAAGCTAACCTTCTACTGTTTCTTCCAAGCGCATCCTGCCTTGTAGCTTCTTGTATTGCCGCACGGTCAGGGCCACGGCCACAACCACCGCCAGCAGGTCCGCCCCCACATGGGCACAGACGTTTCCCTTGACCTCGAAGAAATGGTTCATGACATACAGCAAGGGGATGAGGAATATCCCCTGCCGCAGCAAGGATACCAGCATAGACAGCGGCGCATTGCCGGATGCCTGCAGAAAGTTGGAACCGATGTAAAACAATCCAATGAAGGGCCCGGTGAGCACTCGGATGCGGATGATCTCCTGCCCCAGGGACAGGGCCTCCGGGCGCTTGAGGAACACGGAGATGATGGGCCCGCTGAAGCCAAAGCACAGCAGTGTGGCCGCCAGCCCCACCGACATGGTGAGCAGAGCCAGCTTGCCCAGGGTCTCCTGCAGCTTGGGTAAGTCCTTGGCCCCGTAGCTGTAGGCCAGCAGGGGCTGAACTCCCACACAGATGCCCATCTGCACCATGGTGATGATGGTGGTGGACTTGCTGGCCGCCGCCATGGCCGCCACCGCCAGAGTGCCGTACTGCACCATCAGATTATTCGCCAGGGCGGAGGCAAAGCTGGTGAGGAAGCTGCTGGTACCGTTGGGCAGGCCGATGGCAATGACGTGCCGCAGCTCCAAAGGCGCGGAGGCGGCCAGTTTGGGGGACAGGCTCAAGCTGGAGCTCTTTTTCCACACATACCACAGCAGGTACGCCGCTCCCGCCGCGTTGCCCAGCACCGTGGCCACTGCCGCCCCCGACACGCCGAAGGGCAGCACCAGGATGAACAGCGGGTCCAGCACCATATTGGTGACAGTGGAGATCAGGTTGCCCACCATCCCCTCCTTCACAGCACCCTCCGCCCGGACGATGCTGCCAAAGGCGGTGGTGAAGATCATCACCGGCGCGCCCAGGGCCAGGATGCTCAGGTACGTCCCGGCATAGCCCCACATCTCCTCGTTGGCCCCCAGGAAGCCCAGGATGGCATTCTTTCCAAACAGCACCACCACGGCGAAAATGCCGCCGAACAGGACGCTCCCCCAGCAGCACAGGCTGGAATAGAGGCTCACCCGCTCTGCGTCCCCCTCCCCCATGGTCCGGGCGATGAGGGCGCAGCCGCCGCCGCCCAGCATGGAGCCCAGGGCCATCATCATGGTAAAGGCCGGGGCCACGATGGAGATGGACGCCACCTGGACATCGTCGTGGAGGCGGGCCACAAAGAACATATCCGCCATGTTGTAGAACACCATGACCAGGATATTGATGACCGCCGGCACCGCCATGGTAAAAATAGCCCGCCAGACGGGGAGCTCCTTGAACAGCCGCTCCTGTTTTTGATTCATCGGCCTTACCTCCATTCAGCCCTGCATAGCGTTTAGGGCAGTAAATTTGCTAATACCGGCGCTAAAAAAGCGGTGATGACCCCCGCCAGCGCCACGGCCAGGCTGCTCATGGCCCCCTCCACCTGGCCCATCTCCAGTGCCTTCGCCGTACCGATGGCGTGGGAGGCCGAACCGATGGCGATCCCTTTGGCGATGGGGTCGGTGATTTTTAGCGCCTTACACAGCCACTGGGCGGTCAGGTTGCCGGTGATGCCGGTGAGGATGATGACCGCCCCCGCCAGCGCCGGGAGACCCCCCAGTGCCGCCGCCACGTCCATCCCGATGGCGGTGGTCACCGATTTGGGCAACAGGGTGGCCGCCTGAGCTGTGTCCAGCTTCAGAAGCAACGCCAGCGCGGTGATGGAGCACAGGCTGGTCAGCACCCCGGCCAGGATGCCCGCCAGGATGGCGGCGGCGCTGCGCTTCAGCAGCTCCCACTTCTCATAGAGGGGGATGGCCAGGCTGACGGTGGCCGGGAACAGCAGGTAACTCAGCGGCGATGCGCTGGCTTTATATTCGGGATAGGGGATACCCAATAGGCTGAGCAGCAGGATCACAAAGATGCTGCCCAGCAGCAAAGGATTACACCACGCCTTCCCCGTTTTTCGGTTGATCCATGTGCCCAGGGCGAAGGTCCCGATGGTCAGCGCCACGCCCCACACCGCGCTGGCGGACAGGAACTCAGCCATCCCGTTCCGCCCCCTTTTCCAGCGCACGGCGGGTTTTCTGCGTCACCCGCCCTGTCACCCCCATCACCAGCAGCGTCACCGGGATCACAGCGATGAGGCAGGGCAGCAGCATGGCCTCCAATTCCGCCCACAGGTCCATCACGCCCACCGCCGCGGGGATGAACAGCAGCGGCAGGATGCCGGTCAGGAAGCCCCCGGCCTCCTTAACCTGTTCCAGCTTATAGATCCCCAGCTTCAGCGCCGCCAGCAGCAACACCAGGCCGTAGACGCTGGCCGGGACCGGCAGGGGCAGGACGTGGGTCAGGAGCTCCCCCAGCAGGCACACGAGCAGGATCCGGCAGAATTGGAATACAAATTTCACGCGGGTTTCCTCCTGATTTGCCAGTGTATTGACGATATCATTCCCCGATCAGCGCAATGGAAACATCATTTACGTTGGTTCCCGTGGGCCCGGTCCGGATCAGCCCGCCCGCCGCTTCCAGGGCGTGGTAGGCGTCGTTGTCCGCCAACACCTCGTGGACGTTCAGTCCCGCCGCTTTCAGTGCGGTAAGGGTGCCCCCGTCCACGTAGCCTCCCGCCGCGTCGGTGGGGCCGTCGGTGCCGTCGCTGCCCACGCTGATGACGGCGGTATTGGCAAGCCCCGCCAGCCCGGGCGCGGCGGCCAGGGCCAGCTCCTGGTTCCGGCCCCCCAGCCCCGGCCCGGTGAGGTGTACCACCGTCTCGCCCCCCGCCAGGAAGGCCAGCTTTTTGCCCTCTCCGGCGTGGGCGCCCAGGACGGAGGCCAGGAACCGCCCCGCCTCCCTGGCCTCGCAGTCCAGCCGGTCGGTGAGCAGGATGGGCTCATAACCCAGTACGCGGCACCGCTCCGCCGCCGCCCGGCACAGCTCCCGGACGCTGCCGATGATCTGGGTGCGCACATTGTCCAGCGCCTTGGGGGTCTCCACCTCCAGGCAGGCCCGGGCCGTCTCGCTCAGCTTCAGGGCGTACTTCTCCGCGACGGCCTTCGCCTGCTCCGCTGTGGACGGGTCCGCCGCCGCAGGCCCGGAGGCGATCATGTCCAGCGGGTCGCCCAGGATGTCGGACAGCACCACCGCCTCCACCTTTGCCGGGGCGCAGTGGAGAGCGAACCGCCCACCCTTCACCCCGGACAGCCGCTTGCGCACCGTGTTCATTTCCACGATGTCCGCCCCGCAGGCCAAAAGCTGCTGGGTGATGTCCTGGAGCTCCTCCGCCGGGATCAACGGTTTCTCAAACAGGGCGCTTCCGCCGCCGGAGAGCAGGAACAGCACCGTGTCCGTGGGCAGCAAGTCCTTTGCCAGCTCCAGCACCGCCGCCGTGGCCCGGAAGCTGTTTTCATCCGGCACCGGGTGGCCCGCCTCATAGCGCACCACGCCGGGGATCTCCCCCTGGACGTGGCCATGTTTCGTCACCACCACGCCCCAGTCCACGGGACGGGGCAGCTCCCGGACGGCTGCCCGGGCCATCTGCCACGCCGCCTTACCCACCGCCACCAGGAACACCCGGCCCTGGGGACGGAAATCCGCCAGCGCGCGCTTTACCGCCTCGTCCGGCTTGACGGCCTCAATGGCGGAGCGGGCGATGTCCTCCGCGTCGTTTCGCAGCTTCTGGTTCATGGGAACCCCTCCTGTCAGTCTATTTCGTAAGTCCTGCGGGCAATGCCCAGCTCCTCGTTGGCAGGGATGACCCGCACACACACGGCGGAATCGTCCGCCGAGATGATGCCCTCGCCGGGACAGGCTTCGTTCTTGGCCCCGTCCAGCTTCACCCCGATGGGGGCCAGCTTTTCACACACCAACCGCCGGATGCGGGCGGAGTGCTCCCCAATCCCCGCGGTGAACACCAGGTCGTCCAGACGGCCCAGATCCAGGTAAAAGGAGCCGATGTAGTGGACGATGCCGGTGACGAACACGTCGATGGCCAGCTTGGCCCGCGCATTCCCGCCGTCCGCCGCCTCCTCGATGTACCGCAGGTCGTTGCTCACCCCGGAGATACCCAGCAGGCCGCCCTTCTTCTGGCAGCCCTCCAAAATCTCCTGCTCGGACAGGCCCTCCTGCTTCAGAAAATGGATCATGGTCGGGTCCATGTCCCCCACCCGGTTGGCGTGGATCAGGCCGGTCTCCAGGCTCATGCCGAAGCTGGTGTCCACGCTCCTGCCGTTCCGGATGGCGCAGATGGAGGCGCTGCCTCCCAGGTGGCAGGAGATGGCGGCGTACTCGGACTTCTCCGCGTTCAGCACGTCGGCGACGTACCCGTGGGAGGCCCCGTGATACCCCAGCCGCTGGACGCCGTATTTCTCGTACCATTCGTAGGGCACGCCGTAAATCTTGCGCTCCAGGGGGATGTCCCGGTGGAAGGCCGTCTCGAACACACCCACGTGCCGCGCCTGGGGCAGTGCCTTCTGTACCGTCTGGATGGCGCTGAGATAAGCGCTGTTGTGTACCGGCGCCAGGGCCAGGAAGTCCCGCATCCCCTGCATGACCTCCTCGTCGATCTCGTGTACCCCGTAGTGGCCTTTGGACAGCACCGACTTGTAGCCCACCCGTTTGATCTCGGAGATATCCGCCAGCGCCGCGCCCTCACCCCGGGTCAGGCAGGCGAGGAACCGCTCAATGCCCACCCGGTAATCCGGGATGTTCTGCCCGTCGGCCTCCTCCTGATAGCCGGTGCCGCAGTTGCAGTAGCCAAAGATGGCGTCGTTGGCCGAGCCCACCCGCTCCACCTTGCCGGTGGCCAGCAGGTCGCAATCCGGCATCTCATACAATTTGAATTTTAACGAAGTGCTGCCCGCATTGCAAACCAAAACTTTCATTGTCACCGCTCCATTCAAAATAACGTGCGGCGTTCTCCCCGCCAGAGGCAGGGAGAACGCCCTTTTCTATGTCCGCTCCAAATAGGCCGTCACCAGGGCGTGGGAGATGCTGCCCTCCGGGTGGACCTGCCCCAGCGCCTCCCGGACGGGCACCCACCGGGCGGCGTCCACCTCCCCGGACAGGTTCAGCTCCGCCCCCTCCGTCCGGGCAAAGAAGCCGATCATCAGCAGCTCCTTTTGGGGCATCCACCAGGTCCGCACCAGCTCCAGCCCCGTGACCCGCAGCCCCAGCTCCTCCTCGATTTCCCGGCTGGCGCATTCCTCGGCGCACTCACCCGGCTTCATGAAGCCGGACACCAGGTTGCCGTACCGCTGGGAAATGTAGTCCTGCCGCAGGATGGCCGCTTCCTCCCGCTCATTCACCACCAGGGCGATGATACAGGTGGAAAACTGGTCAAACAAGGGCTTTTGGCACCGGGGGCACCAGGGGGTGTCCCCCTCGTCCCCCACAGGGCGCAGCTCCAGCCTGGAGCCGCAGTCGGGGCAATAGTGAAAACGCATTGCCTGTTTTCCTCCATTCAGTGGTGGAGCTCAGTCCAAACCTCCCAGGACCTCCAAAATCGCCTGCATCTCCCGGTCGCCCCCGGCGACGGGCTTCCAATCCACCTGCACCGTCTTATAGTTCTGCTTTTCCAGCGCCTCGGCGAACAGTTTGGGGCCCACGTTCACCACCACCAGCTCCGACCGGAACAGGTTCAAAATTTTCTCACAGTCCATGGTCGTCCCTCTCCTTCTTTTGGCGGATGATCTCCCCGGCCAGCAGCGCCGCCTGGTGGTTGGTCCTGCACACCAGCACCCCGGCATCCGCCAGCTTCTGCCGCTGGACGCTGACGTTCTGCAAATCGGCGTCGGTGCCCAGCACGGAGGCTACAAAGAGCAGCTCCCGGCCCGCCGTGCGGGCCTGCTCCTGGGCCGTGCGGATGTCGCCCAGCACATAGCCCACCGGGTCCATGTGCCCCGGCGGCGTCAAAATGAAATCCAGCAGGATCACCGCCGTCTCCGGGTCCGCCGCCTCTCTGGGGATGGCGGGCTTGCGCACGCCGGGGTCGATGGCGGGGTGGGGACGGCCCAGGGTGAACTCCTCCTCGCCGTAGTCGATGCAGGTATTCTTCACGCTCACCTGGGAATCGGCCAGCTGCCACTCCGGACGTAGGGCGATGTTGGAGTACACGTCGCCCACCTTGGGGATGAGGGCGTGCATAGCCTCGTCCATGAAGGTGCCGCCGCTGAACGCCCCCCGGACATATTTCTGCTCCGGCGCCAGCTTCGCCACCGCTTCCGCCGCCCGGGCGGCGATCTCCTCGTCGGTGTCCAGCCGGTAGGTCTGGCCGGTGAGGGCCAGGCACTTCTGGGCGCAGTCGTCCAGGTCTTTCGCCCAGATGGCCCCGGCCCCCTCCACCGTGGCCTGGTCGCAGCTCATGAACAGGGCCACCACCGGCTTCCTGCATTTGGAGATGCGCTCCAGCAGACCGGGCAGCACCTGGTCCCCGATGCGCCGGGCGATGAGGGCGATGTATTTCGTCTCGGGGTCGGCCTCCAGCGCGTCGATGCCCATGAGCATCATGAGCCCGCCCACCTCGTTTTTCAGGTCGTTGCCGCCGGTGCCGATGGTCTGGGACACCCCGGTGCCCGCCTCGTGGAGGATGGCCGCCACGTGCTGAATGCCCACGCCGGAGGCCCCGCAGATGCCGAAAGGCCCCCGGTTGTTGATGCTGGCCAGCACCAGCGCCGCGCCGTTGATATTGGCCACGCCGCAGTCCGGGCCCATGCACAGCAGGCCCTTCTCCCAGGCCAGCTCCTTCATCTCCCGCTCGTCGGACAGGGGCACGTTGTTGCTGAACACCACGCAGTGCAGCCCCGCGTTCAGCGCCTTTTTCACCTCGCCCAGGGCGTACTCCCCCGGCACGGCGATGGAGCACAGGTTGGCCTTGGGGCAGCCCTCCGCCGCGGCCTTGATGGTGGGATAGCTGGCCGAGACCTCCTCGTCCTCCGACACCGGGGCGAGGCTGGCCTCCACCTGGGCCACAGCCTTGTCAAAGGCGTCCTGGGATTTGGCCCGGGCGGCGATGATGTAGCAGCTCCCGTCGCAGGCTTTCAGTTCCTCGGTCAGCAGACCCACGCTCTCCAGCACGTCTTTGCCGGGGGCGGTGGCCATCCCGGCGCAGCCCATCTCGATGCCCGGTTGCTCGTTGAGCACGCTGGAGGCCAGCAGGGTCTCCAGAGAGTCCACATAGTGGCCCCGCTCGATCTTCACAAACAGTTCCATGGTTCAACCCTCCTGTTCCGCCCAGGCCAGGGCTTCCTTGTGGATGGCCCGCAGGGCGTCCTTGAAGCAGTCCACGGGCAGCTCCGCCGCCCCCGCGCCGCCCTGGCCGCCCTTTTTCAGAGCCGAGCCGCCGTGGCTGATGGGCAGGATGTTCAGCCCCACCACCCGCCGGGCGTCCAGCCCCACGGGGAAGCCCCGGAAATCGTCCCAGGGGATGGGGGCGAAGGTGTGCTCGGCCAGGGACACCGCCCGGGCTTTTTCCGTCCGGCTCCGGGCCTCGGCGATGGTGGAGCCGGTCATGCGCAGGTAGGCGGGGCCGGCGATGGCGGACATACCGCCCAGGCCGTACACCTCCGTCACGCAGCTGTCCCCCAGGTAGCCCAGCAGGTCCGCCTCGGTGTAGGACGGGTTCAGGAAGGTGCCCTGGATGACCGGGGCCTTGGTGGTGTACCAGCGGTTGCCCGTCCCGGCCAACTGGATGCCGAACTCCACGCCGTTGCCCGCCATCCCCGCCACCACGGTGGTCAGGGGAATCTTCTTGATGCTCCCGGTGATGCTCTCCACGCCGGCCATCATGGGGTGGAGGAAGAAGCGGTCGTTGGCGGCGAAGTGGCGGATCATGTCGTCCCGCTGGGGGTCCGGGTCGTCCAGCATCCAGGGGATGACCTGGAGGGCCAGGCACATGGAGGCGGCGGGCTGGCGGTTGTGGTTCTCGTCCCCCATGCCCGCCGTCTTGGCCAGCACGGTGATGAGGTCAATGCCGCCGCTCTTGCGCACCGCCCGCCCCAGGGCGGGGCCGAAGTGGTCCCGGAACCAGCTCAGGTCCCGCTCCACGTCCTCGTCGTAGAAGCCCCAGCGCAGGCATTTGGGATTGGGGCCGGGATGGATGGGGGCATAGCCCTTGCCGCCGTACACTTTGTCCTCCGCCACCATCACCGGCATACTGGCGGACACCACCATGCAGGCCGCGCAGCCGCACTGGTGGTTTTGGGCGGGTTCCACGGAAATTTCCCCCCGCTCCACCATGGCCCACGCTTCCTCCCTGCTCTTTGCCAGCCCCTCATGGACCGCCGCCCCGCAGATGGAGGTGCGGATGGGCGGGGTAATCTGCTCCGCCGGCAGGGGCGGGCCGGGGACCAGCACCGTGGTTTTGGTCATGCCCGGGATCACGTCGATGGCGGGCTGTACGTCCGTCCACACCGGACGGGCTTTCGTCAGGATCTCCACCGCCTGGGCGTTGGCGGCGTTGACCTTCTGTTCAATGGTCATGGCACTCACTCCTCGTTTTGATGGTCTGCCAGCATCCCCGCCATGGCGCGGACACGCTGATCTATTACAGATTGGACGAAGGGATTTTCCACGTCCGTATCGAAGCCGTGATAGGACCCCTCGATGATATTCACCTGGACGGACACGCCCGCCGAACGCAGCGCCTCCCCGTAGGCCGCGCCCTCATCCCGCAGCAGGTCGATGCCCTGGGGCTCAATGTAGGCCGGCGGCAGCTTGGAAAAATCCCCGCCCCGCAGGGGGACGGCGTGGCCCTCCGGGCCCTGGAAGCCGTTTCTCAGGTAGCCGCTCCACATCCGCTGGTTGGCCTGTTTCGTCCAAACTGCGCCGCTGTACGCTTCCGCGGAGGGATAGCGTTCACTCCGGTCGTCCAGCGCCGGATAGACCAGCACCTGGCCGCAGGGGAATGGTGCCCCTTCATCCCGGAGCTGCTGGGCCAGACCCGCCGCCAGAGCACCCCCGGCGCTCTCCCCGTAGAGCAGGGCGCGGCCGTCCAAGCGGTACGGTCCCGTCTTGCCCATTTCCTCCCATGCGGCCCGGCAGTCCTGGAAGGGGACGGGGTATGGATGCTCCGGCAAGAGGCGGTATTCCGGCAGGAACACCCGGACGCGCAGCTTTTGGGCGTATACCGCCGCCAGCTCCAGCGCCGGGGTCTCCAGGGGCAGGAAAAAGCCGCCGCCGTGGCAGTACAGCATCCCCGGCAAAGGCTGGTCGGTCTCCGGCTCCACCAGGAAGCACTCCACCGCCGTCCCGTCCGCGGAAAGGGTGGAGAGAATACGTACCGTCACACCGTCCGGCGCAGTCCAAGCCCGCGCCGCTTGCCGCAGGTTCCGCACCACCATGCCCACCATAGGGGCCAGGGCCGGGTTGCCGAAGTCGATGCCGCCAAGGGTCTTGGGCTGCTTCAGTTCCGGGCGGTAAGGGTATTGGGGCATATGCACCACCTCCAAAAAGAGGCCGTTGCCGCCCGTTGGGAGCGGCAGCGGCCTCCCGCTGTGTTATCGGCCAATCTGGATGCCGGTCAGGTATTCGTAATACTGGGCGATGGCCGAGTGGTCCTTCTGGCCACCCTCGTGGTTGTGCATCCACTGGAGGATCTCCTGCACCTGAGCGGTCATCGGCACCGGCGCGCCGACGCTGTGGGCGCAGTCCAGCGCATTGTTCAGGTCTTTGATGTGCAGGTCGATCTTGAAGCCAGGCTTGTCATTGCCCGCAATCATCATGGGGGCCTTGGCGTTCATGACAGTGGAGCCCGCCAGACCGCCCCGGATGGCCTCGAACACCAGCTGGGGGTCCACCCCCGCCTTCTGGGCCAGGGTCAGGGCCTCGGCCAGGGCCTGGATGTTGCAGGCCACGATGATCTGATTGGCCAGCTTGGTGGTGTTGCCTGCGCCCACCTCGCCGCAGCGCACCACGGAGCCGCCCATGGTGTCCAACAGGGGCTTGAACTTGTCAAAGACCTCCTGCTTGCCGCCCACCATGAAGCTGAGAGTGCCGTCGATGGCCTTGGGCTCGCCGCCGGACACCGGGGCGTCCAGCATCTCCACGCCCTTCTTGGCCAGCTCCGCCGCGATCTCCTGGGAGGCCACGGGATTGATGGAGCTCATGTCGATGAAGGTGGCGCCGGGCTTCATGTAAGATGCCACGCCGCCCTCGCCCAACATGACGGCCTTCACGTGGGGGGAGTTGGGCAGCATGGTGAGAACCACATCGCAGCTCCCGCCGATCTCCTGGTTGGTGGCGGCCTTGGCACCGACAGCAACGACCTCGTCCACGGCGGCCTTGTTCAGGTCGCTGACCAGCAGGTCGGTGTAGCCGCCCTTGATGATGTTCTTCGCCATGGGCTTGCCCATGATGCCCAGTCCGATCAGTCCGATTTTCATAATGATTCATCCTCCAATACAATCATTTCAAAGTCATTTAAGAGATCCAAATGGATAGTGCTGTTTTCTATAGTGACCAGTCCGCCGTTCAATGCCTCTACTCTTTTGAAGCTGCCAGAGATGTGCAATTCAATATTGGTCATAGGAATGGCCTCAAAAAAACTATTGCCGAAGTAACCGCTGACATTGATAAGTGAGACGATCGTTTTGCCTTCCTTTTTACTCATTACCAGTTCTACACTTGGATGCAGCTTGGGGGCAATTTCCGGCAAAGTGCAGATCTCAAACAAGATATCCTGCATCACGTTCAAGGTGTTGGAATATCCTTCGTTGTGATAGAAGCTGCCGCAAAACCACGGTAAATATATTGCTTTTCCTAAGCCGAAAGGATTTACCGTTAGGCCGGGGGTTTCGATTTCCGTTGTGGGATAAGCGATTTCCGGCGGACCGTAGGCGGGTTCCGGCTCGGTACGCAGAAACTGCCTAACGCCAGATGCATACTGACAGACGCGAATCTCCGGCCCTGAAGCAATGACCGGGGCCGCAGCACTGCGCTCCAGGATCTGCTTATCGGAATCTGTCAGGGTAAATACAGTACTCACTGTCTTTTTTCGTTCCAGTACCTTCTCAACGCCCAAACATTTCAGAGAAGTTACATCACCCCGAACGCCGCTATCACCGGAAGACACCAGTGTGCCGCCATTTTGGACAAAGGCATCCAGTATTTGACATTGTGCTGGCTGCAAGTCTCTGGAATCCGCCAGAATGACCACTTTCTTACCGCTCAGTGTGGATGCTGTGATGCCAGAGGCTTTTACCTCATCAAAAGGTATATGGCTGGCTGTCAGCGCCCGGATCCATCCATAGCTTTCCGGGTCACTGCGGGACTGCTGGGCTTTCATCACCAGAAGAACTTCGGCGGCACTGCGCAGATCGGTCAGTAGCGACTCGTGCTCTTTGTGAAACTGGAATACCTTTTTGTGGGCCGCAAATGTGGACTTGTCGCGATGGTTGTCCAGTCTGCCAATGACATAGACACTGGTAGCTCCGGCGTTCGCCAAATTCTGCCACTGGCGAATCACGGACACACCGGGGGATACGGAGCTTTCCCGGTAACGGAAGCCCATGTAATCCACACTGGCGTTGTCACAGACAATGCCAGTGGAGGCGGTTTGCCTGGCATTTGAGGATGCGCTGTACACCCAGATCGGAACGCCAATATCCGTATGGGATTCGCTGCGGAGATAGTCCACTTTGTCCACAGCGATTTCCGGGGAGATGGCCTTAATTGCCGCTGCCATCTTTGCACGCAGCTTTTTGCTGCTTTTTGACTGGAATCCCATATATCGTATGACAATAGGATCCCTCATTTCCATCTTTTCAGGTGCGTCCATGCCCGTAGCTTCTTTGAATCCTGCCATGCAACGGTCACAGGTACACATCCCGTAGATGCTGCCATCATATCCCGTAGCCACAAAGCCGCTCATATTGCAGTAAACACCGTCAAAGGGGTGGGTAGTCAAAAGCTCTGTAAGAATTTCCATGACTTTCTCTTGCTGGTATTCACTGTTCTGGCAGGTCTGGACGAAGCCGTTTTGGTTCACAATTCCGCCGTCTGAAGTACGAAAAGCCCAGTCGGGGTGTTGCTCATAGACTGCATATGGGATCTTGGAAAAGTCCATACGGGCGATGACCCGGATTCCCTTTGCGTGGCAGGCTTCGACAATTTCCTTCAAACTGCTGCCAGTGAGATATTTGCTTACGGTATGGTATGGCAGTTTGCTTTCGTAGCTGGCCAAAATGCCGCCGGCATTCAGCGTGACCACAGTCGCGCCGAAATCCGCAAGGCTCTGGGCAAAGGCCTCGGCATTGATCCCATCCATGTCGATTTCACGGAAATTTGTTTGTACCATCCGCCACGGATAGCCTTGCCACCAGTGTTTATTTTCAATCATCCTGTCACATCCATTCGCTTGGGTCAGACCAGCCCCGTTTTCCCAACACGCTTTCCAGCATTTCGAGTTTGATTTGTTCCTTGGGGATTTTGCTGTTCATCATTTTTGCCCATCCGCCCTCAGCTTTTTCGGTGCTCATAGAATCAGAAGGCTTCATCAGGTTCAGCAGCGGCTCTCCAGCCTCAAACCGGCGGGCGTTCTCCCGGATAATTTCAATGCTCCGCGCCGCCCGGTCAGGAACCTGGGGCGTACTGTGGGGGGTAATGTAGACATCCTTCATTTTCCACAACGGGCTTTCTGGGCTTAAGGGCTGTTCCTCAAACACATCCAGTCCGGCACCGCTTAACTTTCCGGATTCCAAAGCGGCCACCATATCCTCAGTGCACACCACGCCGCCCCGGGCCATATTGACCAAGAAGGCCCCGGACTTCATCTTGTCAAACGCCCGCGCGTCGATCATATGGAAGGTCTCATCGGTAAGCGCCACCGTAAGGATAATAAAATCAGATTCTGTCAACAAGGGGTCGATGGTGTCGCCGCCCGAAGCACTAAGCTTAGTGCCGATGTAATCAAAGCCTTTGATAGGGAACTTATCATAGGCAATCAGCTTCATACCAAAGGCATCCAGCCGCTCAGCGAGCATCTTGCCGTTATTTCCCATCCCAATGATCCCGGCGGTACGGCCATAGAGCCCCCGCCACTGGTTGGATCCCTCCACGCCCCACTGCCCCTTGGCCTGGGCCTCCAGCAGCTCTTTGGTGTGATAACAGCCTTGAAGCATGAAGTAGATGCAATGCTCAGCCAGCACCGGGGCACTGCGTCCGGCAGAGCCAGTAACGGGAATGCCTCGGGCAAACACCTCGGGACGTGCCGAGCCGTTTAAGCCGGCGTGATCACAGTGGATCCACTTCAAAGTGTTCTCGCCCAGCAGGCACGGATCTACGTCACCCATGAGAATTGCTGCATCTGCTGTCCTGACTTCTTCTGCAAGCCTGTCTTTATCAAAAAAATCTACGTAGACAAACTCTGCAGTTTCAAACACTCTGCGAAGCTTTCGCATATTTTCCTTGTTGTACCATACGGTAGCAACAACCTTCTTGATTTCAGGCATTTTTCCACCTCAGTTCACAAAATTTACAGTTTATAACCGGGAAACATTGCATATTAGCCAGAGAGCATTGCGTATTTAAAAGAAATGTGATACGATAACAACAGAATTGGAGGTGCCTATGGAACTTCAAGCGAAAATCGGATTTCTCCTGGAGCTGATCCATTGCAGCTACCACATGGATTACTGGGTCTATACGCCGGAGGGAGTGCTCATCCATAGTACGTCCAATTCCGAGCATATGTTGGATGTGTTGATCAAGGAAACCGGGTGCTTTGAGTATCTGCAGCGAAATATCGGAAACGCGCCTCTGATTTTAGCAGCCAAACGGGATATTCGCTGGATCGGCGTGAAGGAGGAGCGTAACGGTAATGTCATATCCTATCACATTCTTGGGCCTTTTTTGATCAGCCGTATTCAAGAAGCGGATGACGATACAGATGCTAATGTAAAAAACAAAAATACGACACAGTTGTGGATGGAGCGTTTGAAGAAGATACTGGCCTCGTTGAGTGTGGTTTCTCTTCAAGTCTATACTCAATATGCTGTCATGCTCCATAAGTTGGTCAATGACGAACAGGTTGCAGAAGCCAGTATAAACCACCAACCCCCGCCGGTTACGACACACCTTCCTGACTCTGCGAAAAAGAAGAATATACCAAAAAATAAAGATAGAATGCGCATTTATATGGTAGAGCGGACACTTCTGCAGGCAGTGCAGGAAGGTGACGAGAATTTAGCGACCACCGCATCATTAAAGATGACGCAACAGATAGGCCGGGTTCGGAAGTACACCAGTGATGCTTTGCTGGATCTGAAAATCGGCTGTACCACCTTCGTTGCTATCTGCACCCGAGCCGCTATTGAAGGTGGCCTTTCCCCATCGGTTGCGTATCCCCTCGGTGACAGTTACATTCGGAAAATTTTTCAATCAACCAATCAAGAGCATATTTCAGAACTTAAAAACAGTATGTACCATGATTTTATTGCACATGTACATGCTCTTTGGGTCAATCCGGTTTCCTCAAAGGCAGTTCAATCCTGTTGCGATTACATTCAGCTCCACTCTACCGAACCACTCAGTATTGATGCGTTGGCAAAACGCCTTGGCTACTCCAAATACTATTTATCAGCTCTTTTCAAGAAGGAAATGGGCTGCTCCATGGGTGAATATATCAAGATCGCGCGAATTGAACGGGCAAAAGTACTTCTGACTTCAACCGACCTCAATGTGGAGGAAATATGGGAGGAAGTAGGTTTCTCCTCCCGATCCGTTTTCGGCAAAGCATTTCGCAGTGTGGTCGGAATGACTCCTCGGGAATTTCGGGATCAGAATATCAGGCTATGACCAAGCTGGTATCATGCTAACACATACCTTTCGCCGCATATAGAATTGAATTCCAGAAAATGCGTCAGAATTACAGCCAAACAGGTGAAGGCTGTAATTCTGACGCATTTTCTGGAATTTAGCTCTATTGCGTGATGTGAGATTTCGCTATAATGAAGCTGCAAACGTGGAAGAACAGGTTTACTTCCACTGAAAACACAAAATTTTGGAGGAAAAAGTATGAAAAAGTTTTACAAGGGAATCCTGACCGCTGTTCTGGCCTGTTGTGTCGCATTCAGCCTTGCTGCTTGCAGCAGCAACCCTAACCCCACCGATACCACCGCTGGAAACGATCAGGACAATACCACCAGCCTGTCCCGTTACGATTATGTTGCCGACTTGCAGGGCAACACCGTAAACATGACCATTGCCCAGAACTTAAAAAGTGTTACGATCGAGATTACCAGCATGAATCTGGATCTGACTGCCTACTGTACTGTTGAGGGCAATATCCTGACGCTGACTGAACTGGCTGATGGCAACGAGCAGTTTTATAAGGGTCTGGCTGCCACTCCCTATACTCTGAATGAGGATGGCACCGCCGTTCCCGTTTCCGATGGGGAAGGACAGAGCAATACCGATTTGTCCCGTTATGATTATGTTGCCGACTTGCAGGGCAACACCGTAAACATGACCATTGCCCAGAACCTAAAGAGCGTTACAATCGAGATTACCAGCATGAATCTGGATCTGACCGCCTACTGCACTGTTGAGGGCAATATCCTGACGCTGACTGAACTGGCTGATGGCAACGAGCAGTTTTACAAGGGCTTGGCCGCCACTCCTTACGTTCTGAACGAGGATGGGACTGCCACTCCTCAGAGCTAATGCACAGATCCTGCGCTGACAAATTACATTCTGGAGGTATGGATTGTGAACCTTAAAAAGATTTTCGGCGGCATGAAGGGCTCCAACGATCCCAGATACCGTACTGCAAAACCTTTTGAAATGTTCCTGGCTCCGGCCACAAGCGCCAGCAAGATGACCTTCTACGTCATGATGATGATGACGGGTTATGTGGCGAACGCCGGCTTTGGTGTTGCGGTTGCGCTGACCGGTATTCTGCTTACGGTCAAGACCTGGTTCGACGGTATAACAGATCCCATCGTTGCAGCCATATTTGACAAAACCAAAGTTGGTAAGGCAGGGAAAATTCGTATTTTCCTGCTGACAGGTTACTTGATTCAGGCAATTGCCGCAATTTTGATGTTCAATGTGATGTCCGGCAGATTCACTGGTGTGGCCGGTATTGCCGTGTACATTGTGCTCTATTTCCTGTTTGTTTTTGGCTATACTGTCATGTCCGTGGGCGGTGGCACTTCCATCGGTGCCATTTTGACAAATGACCCCAAACAGCGTCCCTTCATGCAGTTTATCCAGATGATTTACCAGTATATCGGACCTCTGGGTATTACAAACATTCTGAATCTGGTGGTGCTGCCTCGTTATAACAACCAAATTGATGCCACCATGCTTCGGGAGGCCTGCTTCTGGTACTGCGGCTATGCGCTGATATTTACTACACTATCTATTATCGGTCTGAGTAAAGTTGATACGCCCGAAATATTGGGTAAATTGATGTCCGATGAGAGCGGCAAGCAGAAGAGCATCAAGGTTAAGGATATGCTTGCCATGGTGAAGGACAACAAACCCCTTCGCTGCTACATGATTACCGGCATCACGGACAAGATCGCCACCAATACCAACAAACAGCAGATCATTATCACTTTGCTCAACGGCATTCTGATCGGCAGCTATCAGACTGCCAATACCATCAATAACACTACGACCATAATCGGTTTTATTTTTGCATTTATTGGCGGTGTGTACCTTGCCAAATGGGGCGTCAAGAAGGCGACAAAGGTAATGTCCACACTTTGTATTTGCATCAATCTGGGGGCTGCGGCAATGTGTTTGATCCTTGGCCCTTCCGGAATGGCAAAGATCGGTGCAGGCGGGCTGATTATGTACCTGTACATGGCGATGATGATGGGTCAGGCAGCCTCCGCCATGTGCCTGAACATTGCAGAAGGCATGATGCGTGCGGATGTCATCGACTATGAGCTGTACCGTTCCGGCAACTTCATGCCCGGCATGGTTGGTGCTATATACAGCTTCACCGAAAAGCTCGTCGCTTCTTTCGGCGCAACCATTGCAGCTATCGCTGTTGCGGCAATTGGCTACACCGAAGTTATGCCCCAGTTGGGTGATGATGCCACTTGGGCTGTTCTGTGGGTAGTGGAGATCATCGTATTCGGTCTGCCAATCCTTGGTTGGCTGGCAAATATTGTCGCCATGAAGTTCTATGAACTGGATAAGGAGCGCATGGTCGAAATTCAGACAGAGATTGCTGAGAAGAAAAAAATTGCAAAGCAGTCTATGAACAAGTAAACCATACGTACCAGGATGGTTGCACGCAGCAAATGAGATAACCTCCTATAATACGGCACACCCAGCGTGTATGTCTGATTATGGGAGGTTATTTCATAATTGCCAATGTTTATGAGGTGAGATGAATGCGAAAAGTTACAATGCTTATGGATTCTTGGGAGTTTTCCAAGGATTTAATAACCTGGGAAAGTGTAAAGCTTCCTCACACATGGAATGCCAAAGACGGAACCGACGGAAAGAATGACTATTACCGCGGCACCTGCCACTATACCCGGACGCTCAAAAGGCCTATGATAAAGGACGATGAAGAGCTTTGGCTGGAAATAACCGGTGCGGCTATGACTGCTGAAGTTTGCGTAAATGGAGAAAAATGCTGTACCCATGAGGGAGGCTACTCCACCTTCCGCGTGAACTTGACAAATATGTTACACGAAGGAGAAAACCAGCTGTCCATCTCTGTGGACAACGGGCGCAATGATCGGGTATATCCCCAGAAGGCTGATTTCACGTTCTATGGCGGTCTATACCGAGAGGTGCGGCTCATTACAGTTCCCAAAGCGCACTTTGCTCTCGGCTACTGCGGCAGCAGCGGTGTGAAAATCACCCCGATCGTTCAGGGATCGGATGCGGAAATCGCTGTAGAGACCTTTGTGGAAGGCCCCGGTAAGACGGTATCAATATGGATAGAAGGTCAAATCCAGACAGTGCCCATAAAAGATGGTCGTGCCTCAGCGGTGTTCACTATCCGCAATGCACGATTGTGGAATGGAATTGCAGACCCCTATCTATATACCTGCAAATGTGAGCTGGATAGTGGGGATACCATAGAGACCCGTTTTGGTTGCCGGAGCATTGGATTCAACCCGAGAGAAGGGTTCCTTCTCAACGGTAAACCCTACCGGCTTTGCGGTGCTGCCCGCCATCAGGATCGGGAGGGACTTGGAAGTGCGCTGACAAAACAGGAACATGACGAAGATATGGCACTGCTGCTGGAAATGGGCGCCAACACCGTCCGACTGGCGCACTACCAGCATGATCAATATTTCTATGACCTGTGCGATCAGAACGGACTCATTGTCTGGGCTGAAATCCCCTATATTACCGAGCATATGCCAAGTGCCAGAGAAAACAGTCTATCCCAAATGAAAGAGCTGATCATTCAGAACTACAACCATGCCTCCATCGTCTGCTGGGGACTGTCCAATGAGATCACCGCTGCCGGCGGTGTAAATCCGGATATGGTGGAAAACCACAAACTGCTCAACGATCTGTGTCACAGTCTGGATAGCTCCCGACCTACGACCATGGCCCATGTTTTCATGCTGAACCCGGAGGATCCCTTTGTGATGCTGCCGGATATCCGCAGCTATAACCTGTACTACGGCTGGTATGTGGGTGAATTGGAACAGAACGATGAATGGTTCGATGCTTTTCATGACGCGCACCCTGATCGTGTGATTGGACTTTCCGAATTTGGAGCAGATGCCAATCCTACCTACCAGAGCGCAACCCCGGAAAGGGGCGACTGGAGTGAAGGCTATCAGGCTATATATCACGAGCACATGTTGAAAATGTGGAGCCAGCGTCCCTATATCTGGGCTATGCACTGCTGGAATATGTTTGATTTCGGTGCCGATGGGCGCGACGAGGGGGGCAAGCCTGGGCAGAATCAAAAGGGGCTTGTAACCTTTGACCGGAAAACGAAGAAGGATGCCTTCTTCATCTACAAAGCCTATCTGAGCAAAGAGCCTTTTGTCCACCTGTGCGGGAGCCGCTATGTTAACCGGCACGAGACCGAAACCCAAATCAAGGTATATTCCAACCAGTCCTATGTTACGCTGTATATGGATGGGAAGATGATCGGTAGCCAGACTGGGGATAAGGTCTTTATCTTCAAAGCAGCAATCAATGGAAGGCATTGCTTCGAAGCAGTATCCGGGGCCTGTTCGGATATCATGACCATCCAGCACGTAGAGTCGGCAGATACCTCCTACCGCAAGGATGGGGAGGAAATCGTTAACTGGTTCGACCGTCCTGAAGAAGTGGTTAAGGAGGGCTTCTATTCCATCATGGACTCCATGGAAACCTTGAAGCAAAACCCCAGCACCTCCGCAATTCTGGAAAAAGTCATGGAGCGGGCAAGATCTTCCTATGGCGATGTGGCACAGAATATACAGATGCCAGAAGCGATTCAGCGTCAGATGGACAAGATGCCGTTGCAAAAGTTATTCAAGCAGGCTGGTAAGGCAATCCCCCCGGAGATGATCGCACAAATCAACGGCTTACTTAATCAGATTCCAAAGAAGTAAAGGAGGGGTCCCTATGACTTCTGCATTCAATCCTTATTTGCCCAGCTATGAATATGTGCCGGACGGAGAGCCCCATGCCTTTGGGGAGCGGCTGTATGTGTTTGGGAGCCACGATGCTTTTGGCGGCGATAGTTTCTGTATAAACAACTATGTTTGCTATTCCGCGCCTTTAGATGACTTGGGCAATTGGCATTTCCACGGATATATATTTGACAAGGCAAACGATCCACTGAATTGCGACGGCAGTATGAATATGAACGCCCCTGATGTGTGCCAGGGGCCGGATGGGAGGTTTTATCTTTACTATCAGCTTCATCGGGTCACGGTTACCAGCGTAGCAGTCGCAGATCGACCAGAGGGTCCTTACATTTTTTATGGCCATGTGAAGCACCCTGACGGAACGCTTTACGGCAAGCGACCCGGCGATGCATACAACTTTGATCCCGGTATTTTGGTTGATGATGACGGAAGGATCTATATGTACACCGGTTTTTCTCCGGATGCGGGGATAATGAGAACTGCTATGGCCAGAATGGGCTGCAAGTTGGATGGCGGAACGGTGGTCGAGCTTGAAAAAGATATGCTGACCGTCAAAGCAGAACCCAGAGATACCATACCCGGCAAACTTTTTGCGGCAGGCACCGATTTTGAGGGACACGGTTTTTTCGAGGCAAGCAGTCCCAGAAAAATCGGGGGCAAATACTATCTCGTCTATTCCTCTTGCCTCAGTCATGAACTGTGTTATGCGATTTCTGATTCCCCCATGGGGAAGTGGCGTTACGGTGGTACTATTATCAGTATCGGCGATATTGGGCTTCCCGGCGTGACAGAGGATTTTCCTCGAAATTTCACAGGGAATACCCATGGCGGCTTGGTAAATGTAAACGGTCAATGGTATATATTCTACCACCGCCAAACAAACCAGCAGATGTGTG
Organism: uncultured Oscillospiraceae bacterium; assembly: GCA_948670295.1. Taxonomy (GTDB): domain Bacteria; phylum Bacillota; class Clostridia; order Oscillospirales; family Oscillospiraceae; genus Enterenecus. Next base: position 106,151 of record CAPOAR010000001.1, read on the forward strand.
CGAGGCAAGGCTGCGCAGAAAAGATCACGATCCTTGCGGATGGATCCATTCCTCAAGTGGAAGTTACCTCCTGCGGTTTGAATAACGGCCCCCTCCCTGCCCGTGGCAGCTATGAGGCCCGCATTGCCTGCAACCTGTGGGGTAAAAAAGGAACATATGCCTATAAACAGCCTTACCACCAAGAATCGGAGTATCCCTATTTCACCCAAACAGGTACAGACCGGGAGGAGAATGGTGATCAGTATATTGCAAATATGACAGATGGCAGCGTAGCAGGCTTCAAGTATTTTTCCTTCGATGGCAAGGATCGGATGCTCCGCATCACAGTAAGGGGTAGCGCGGAAGGGACGATCACAGCTCTTACTGATCCTGGGGATACACCCATTGCCAAAATACAGATTCACCGTGCTGGCATCTGGCAGGACTATGACACAGAACTCCCTGCCATATTGGGTACTACGGCACTGTATCTGCGCTATGAGGGCACAGGAAGCCTGGATTTGAGTACCATTTGCTTTTTATAATTGTGTAAGCAGTTTCCCCGCCACCCTGTAGAAGGAAAATCCTTGGAAGAAAGAACTTTAAAACGTCCTAAATGATTTCACAACCCTCTTTGCATAGTGATAGGTAAGTCTTTGATACTCTACTCTCATTAACGAGGCCGACGTGACCTTAGCTTCGCTGCCGACCAGAAGTCCATTTTGGTAGATCTCATGGGCATATCCGTGGAAGGAACCTGCGAGGTGGTAGACAACGTCCTCACTTTCGGGGATCAAACCAGCGGCAATGAGCAAATCTGGGGCAACCTGGGTAAAAGCCAATACACTTTGAACGCTGATGGGACTGCCACCGTTATTGAGGGGGCCACCGACCCGGAACCGAGTGCCGATCCTGGGCAGGGCAATGCGCCTTCGTACCCTAAAAACAGCCTAGTGCTGGACTTCACGGCTGACGTCAACGAACAGATGTAGAAGACTTTCTATGTGGAGCGCGGCACTTGGGCCCAGCCTTCGGTGGACAGGGCGACTACGCCCCTACCGACTCGGCCTACGAGTTGTTTGCCTGGAACGCCAGAAAAGTTGACTCGGCTTTCCGTCCGACTTTCTTTGCCGATGGTACTTACAAATTTGAATTTACTACCAAGGGCGTCGAAGAAACCGACACATGGACCTGGAGCGAAAGGAAATTGACTGTTACCATCGCCGGAGGGGCCACCTATACAGGCAGCGTCAACAAGTAAATTGGCACAGGATATCGACTCTCATGCGGCCTTGATTTTTCCTAATTAGGAGCAGGAGGCGAAGCAGTTCTGCTTTGCCTCCCGCTGTTTTTCAGTGTACCATTTCAGAAAACAGTCTTCGGTGTTAGGATCGGGTTTTCTCTTTATGGTAAAATGATATCTTGCTTGATGGGCAGCTTTTCATCCAGAGCCTTCTTCAATGCGAGATCCCAGAAATCCCACTGCAGTATTCCGGGGCATATATCAACCGGCTTTTCAAGGAAAAATATCATTACACCATAGCGGAGTATAACCAGAATGTATTCTTACAGCACATGGCAAATCTGCTGTTGACCACCAATAGAAGGACAGAAGAAATCTGCCATATGATAGGTTTTACCAATCGGACACACTTGTATCGGCTGTTTAAAGAGAAATATGGCTGTACACCGGCGATCTTTAGAAAGGGCGGATAGCTGAGGGAGCTCCACTGTTTTCCCGCAGAGATATCTCTTTCGATATCTTTCGGTGTTCCTTTATGCAGCACCTCCTGTTCAGAGGCATTACATATCTCTGAACAGGAGATGTCAAGCAAAATGTGTGTTTGTAAAAATCAGGGGATATCCTCTCGGGAAGCAGGGACAGTATTGGGCCGCTGTTTCAGCTTCCGAAGCGGCGCGCATCAATCGCGTCAGACAGTTATTGGGCACCGGCGGGCTTTGCGTACATCAGGCTGATACCGCCCGCGATGGCGATCAGGTAGACCGGCTCGGCAACACCGCCGTACCCCAGCGCCAGCTCCGCGATGCAGCCCAAGGCGAACATCGTGTTGATGGACTTGCGGCAGCGATCCATGAAGGTCGCCCCGTCGAACATCCGCATATCTTCCGGCGTTAGCAGGGCGTCGTCGTGTAGATGGGCCGCGTTGGTCCGGACAGCCCGCATGAAATCAGCCGTGATGGTGTGATACCCGTTCTCCCGCAGCAGGCTGATGTATTCCTCCATTGTCTTCACAGACATGGTGCGCTGAACCAGCGCCTCGTCGGAACCGAGACGGATTACCTCGCAAATCAGGTCAAAATTCTCCCGTGTGGTCGTCACGCCGTGGGAACCCAGCTTTTCGCTACAGCTCTCGAAATCCGTGTCTCGGAACATATCCTGGAGGGCGTTCCAGTCCCGGGACAGTGCCAGCCCCCGGTAGCTGGTCTCCAGTGCCTCATCGCTGAACTTTGCCACGCCGCTCCGGTTCAGCACCTCTTTCAGCTCCTCCTTGGACGCGGCCTTGGCCACGGCGGCGACCAGGTCCCGCCCGCCGGAAGCGAAGCCCTTCTCTGCGGTGAGCTCCTTCGCTTTCGCCACCGGCTTCGCGGGGGCCGCGCCCTTGATGTACCCCTCCGCCACCAGCCATTCCGCCTCGTCCCGCAGGGTGTCGGCGTAGGGGCGGGTGTGGTAGCCCAGCTCCCGCTCCGCCTTGGAGTAGTCGAAGCCATTGTTCCGCGCCAGATTGTAGACGGCGAAATTGGTCATCAGCGGCTTCTCACCGGTTTTCTTCGCCTTCTTCTCCATCTGCGCGGCCAGCATATAGGCCATGGGGATGGGCAGGTAGAAGAACGGCATCTTGCAGCCGCTGGACTTGTGGAGGATGGAGCACACCTCCTTGAGGGTGATCTCCTCGTTGCCCAGGATGTAGCACTCACCTTTGCGACCCTTATCCGCCGCGGCGACGCAACCATGAGCCAGGTCCCGCACATCGCACAAGTTGAAGGACCCGCCCATGCCCATGGGCATCTCCCCGTTCATGATCTTGATGATGGTCCCGGTCGTCTCACCGATGGCGTAGTCCCGGGGTCCCAGAATGCCGGAGGGGTGAACCACGCAGGCGTTCAGCCCCCGCTCCCGGCAGGCGTCCAGCACCTCCTGGGTGGCCATGGCCTTGGTCTGGCTGTAGCAGCCCACCTGCGTCTTTTCGTCCACGGGGGCAAAGCGGTCCGTTTCCGCGATCCTCGTGCCCTTGGGCAGTTCAGGGATTGCGCCGGTGGAGCTGACATACACCAGCTTTTTACATTCGGGGTGTTCCAGGCACTTGTCGATGATGTTCCGGGTGCCGCCCACGTTCACGTCCACCAGCTTCTGGTTGAAATCAGGGTTGGTGGTCACCATGCTGGCGCAGTGGATGGCAATGGTCTCCGTTCCCTCGGGAACGCTGAAAAAGGTCTCCAGAGAGTCCTTGTCGCACAGATCGCCTTCCACAATCTCCACGGCAGCGGGGATGTACTTGGCGGATTTGTCGCCCCGCAGAACTAGGGCCCGCACCTTGTCACCCCGGTCCAGCAGCTCGCTGCAGATGTGGTTGCCAAGGAATCCGGCTGCGCCGGTCAGAAGGTAAACAAGTTTACTCATAAGATACGCACCCCTTAATATTTAATTTGTTTGCCCATCAATGCAGGTACATTCGGTGGGATGGGGTTGGGAAAGTCTCAATTGAGGCCGCTGGCGATAAGCTGGAGATGGACCACCATCGGTTCGTCATACCCATCCACCTCTGCGAACGTATTGAACTCAGAGACCTTCAGTACTACCGTCTGGCCCTTCTTGAGCCGCCCCATGTCCGCCTTGGGCGTCATGTACATCTTATAATTGAACGCGATGGTGTCACCTTCCACAACGCAGGTTTGGATGGGGCCCATATCCATGTCGAAGGCATCCCGTTGGTGCTTCATGGCCGCCCGGTAGTCCTTGTAGATCTGCGGCTCGGGGCCAATTGCGTCGATCACGCAGGTGTCAGCGTACAGGCTGTCCGCGCACTGGAGCCAGCCGCCGTAATCCGGCTTCCAGTTGGCCCACCACTCAAAAATGCGGCACTTCATCACGTTCTCAAACTGCGTACATCCGGCCTTGTTTTCGCTGATCTCGCGCAGAACCTTCTGGTATCCTTCCTGCCGCTGCTGATAATAAATGGTCTCTTTCATGGTGTGAATTCTCCTTTACATTTTCAATTTTGTTGAGATGATGTCCCATATTTTTCTTTGGTTTCAGTTCTGCAAACGGCAATGATACTGCCGTTCCCGTTACAGCGGCGCGGCGGACACGCCGCGTATCACTGGGGCAGTTCGTTGAGCAGTTCATCAGACAACCGGGCGATCTCCGAAGCCACCTTATCCCTCTGTCTCCTGGTAATACGGGCATAGATGGGGTAGGCCGCGCACACACCGGCTAAACCCACGATACCGGCAGCGACCCCCAGTGCAAAGAGGGTGTCAGCCCACAGCATGATACAGCACATCCCCGTGCCCAGCACAAGCGTACTGAGAGTCCCAATCAGCAGCGAGGTAATCATCCCAGGCCGGGTTGCGCTTCGGTCCAGTTTTCGTAGCCGTTCCATCCGATCCGCCTGCTCTGCCGGGGAGTATTTGCCCCGGATACGCTCAACTTCTTCCCGCTGGGCGGTGGAGTAGGTGCAGGTGAATTTCTTGTCCATGTCTGGCTCACTCCATTTCTTTTGGCGTGCCTATACTTTACATCGGGAAGATAAACATTCGGTAAACAAAACCGTTTATCTTTTGTTTATCTTCGTGTAATATAGTAGGTAGGACTACGAAGCGAGGAGGAACATTTATGTTCAAGATACTGGTGGCGGAGGACGACTCCAGCACCAACCGCCTGCTGTGCGCCATCCTCCGCCGGGCGGGGTACGAGCCTGTAGCCGCTGTGAACGGCGAGGGCGCCCTGCAAAAGCTGGATGAGACCCACATCGACCTGCTGCTGTGCGACGTGATGATGCCCCAGCTGGACGGGTTTGAGCTGACGAAGCAGATCCGGGACTCGGGCAGTATGCTTCCCATTTTAATGGTCACAGCCAAAGCCCTGCCGGAGGACCGCTACACCGGCTTCCTGGTGGGTACCGATGACTACATCACCAAGCCCATCGACAAGGAGGAGATGCTGCTGCGCATCAAGGCCCTGCTCCGGCGGGCCCGGATCGTCAGCGAGCGGCAGATCGTGATCGGCGATGTGGCCCTGGACTACGACAGCCACACCGTCCGCCGGGGGCGTGAGACGCAGACCCTTCCCCCGAAAGAATTCTGTCTCCTCTATAAGCTGCTGGCCTATCCGGGCCAGACCTTCACCCGGCTCCAGCTGCTGGACGAGATTTGGGGGATGGACAGCGAGAGCGACGAGAAGACGGTGAACGTCCACATTAACCGTCTGCGCACCCGCTTCTACGGCTGGCCGGAGTTCGAGATACAGACAGTGCGGGGTCTGGGCTACCGGGCGGTCCGGAAGGGGGTGGCGGGATGAAGCGGCTGAAAAGCTGGCTGTTTACGGTGAACCTCACCTTTTTGCTCACGCTGAACCTGTTCCTGCTCATCGCCGGAGTGCTGGCGGCGGTGGCCGGACTTGGTTGGCTCGGTTCCGCGTTGGGGCTGGTGGACTGGACCCGGCTGCTCCAGCCAGGCGCGGTCATGACAATTATTTACTGCATCAGCATTGTGCTGGGGATCAGCGTGGTGGTGATGATCAACAGAGTGATCTTGAAGCCGGTGCGGGAGATGGTAGCCGCTATGCAACGGCTGGCTGCCGGGGACTTCACCGTGCGCATGGGCTGCCGGGGCTGGATGCGACCCTTGGAGCTGCGGGAGTTTACCGCCGCCTTCAACAAAGCGGCAGAGGAGCTGGGGGGCACGGAGCTGCTCCGCCGGGATTTTATCAACAGCTTCTCCCATGAGTTCAAGACCCCCATCACCTCTCTGGGAGGCTTTGCCGACCTGCTGCTGGAGGACGAGGAAATGCCTGCAGAAGAGCGCCGGGAGTATCTGCAAATTATCAGCGGGGAGTCCAGGCGGCTGGCGGCGCTGGCCAGCAGCGTGCTAGCCCTGTCCCGGGTGGAGGCTCAGACCATCCTCACTGACGCCGCTCCCTTCGACTTGACAGAGCAGCTGCGGCAGGCGGCCATCATGATTGAGCGGAAATGGGCAAAAAAAACCGTCCAGATCCAACTGGACGGAGAGGAGTGTACCTATACCGGCAGCAAGGCACTGCTGAAGGAAGTGTGGGTAAACCTGCTGGACAATGCGGCCAAATTCTCGCCGGAGGGTAGTACGGTGGAGGTCTGTCTACAGCGGCTGAGTGTGGAAATAGTGGTTGCGGTTCGGGACAGCGGCCCCGGTATGGACGGGGCCACCCAGGGGCGTATATTCGATCAGTTCTATCAGGGGGACACGTCCCACAGGACGGAGGGGAACGGCATCGGGCTGGCCATGGTGAAAAAGGTGCTGAACCTGCATGGGGCAGTGGTTACAGTAGACAGCAGCCCAGGACAGGGGAGTGTATTCACGGTGACCTTGCCAGAGGTACATGACAGGCAGATTTGATTATGAGCTCCTGTGGAACAACCGATCTATTCAATGCCTATGTATTCTGAATCCTATGTTTGTAAAATGAGTTGGATGCTGTATTCACAACCTTAATCCGCCGTCTTGGTGAGGCTTTTCCATCATACTTCGTTGGAGCTTCTTGAAAAACGCAATTATTTCTGTGAAATCCTGCCTCGTCTATCCGGCAGCTTCAGTTGTAAATACAGGTTCTAAAAGGAGAACAAATGTGAAACTATAAAACAGTTTACTCCGGCTGTTTTTCAGCTCCAGCAAAATTTCCCTGCTCCACATATCTACGCCCAGGGCCCCACCCACCAGGAAGCGGCGGACGCCTTGCCCGTAGAGCAGTGTAAACTGGCCGCGCAGACGCTTTTTCAAGCGTTTACAGCCGGCGTAGCTTTCATTGTACTTGAACCTGAACCGCGTCGGCCTGTGGCCGGTGATGGCGCAGGTTTTCATTTTTGCAGACACCTCCAACAGATTGCTTTTCCTATTACAATGCCAAAGACTATATAAATCAATTTTGCCCTCTTAAAAATCCATGCTAAAGCAGATAAACTAAAGCTATAATACGAAAAGAGGGCGGAGCATGGACATTACATTGCAGCAGGTCGGGAAACGGCTCTACGAACGGCGCAAGCAACTCCGTATGACCCAGGAGGAATTGGCGGAACGGGTCGGCATTACCGCCCAGACCATTTCCACCGCCGAGCTGGGCAAAAAGGCCATGCGGGCGGACACCATTATCCGGGTGTGCGCCGCCCTGGATATCAGCGCGGACTACCTACTCTTTGGGCACATCTCCTCCCAAGACCTTTCTATCCTCTCCCAGAAGGTTTCCCAGCTCTCCCCAGGCCAATACCGCCACCTGGAGGACGCAATAGACAGCTTCGTGGCCATCGCCCTGGAAAATGAAAATAAGGCATAACGGCTTTGATCCCGTTATGCCTTATTTTACTACTGCTGTTTGAACGCGTCCAGTGTTTCAAATATCCTGCGCCGTTCCGTGTCATTCAGAGGGTCGCTATCTGCCAGGACAGTAGGCGGCGCTGGTGCTTCCTGTTGGGGCTGGCCTTGCCGCTGGGCGAGGATATCCTCTACAAGCTGCCTGATCTGCTCGCTGTCCAGATGCGGCACTCCCTGGGAAACCGATGGCTGGCCGTCTACATAGCATAGCACCGCGTTTGCGATAAACTGGGCCTTGGACCGCCCTTGGCGATTAAGGAGCTCTGCCGCCCGGCACTGCTGGGGATCGCAGAGATTGAAGCGGAAGGTAAACTTTCCGGGATCTTTCTTGCCATCCATTCCCGTCACCTGTCCTCCTGGGCCAGCCGGTATAGCTGTTCAAAGCCCCTGGCGTTGGCCCGGATGTCGTCCACAAACAGGGGATGGGCCACCTTGCCCGAGGCCTCGATCTGCCGGTGCAACAGGATAGACCCGCCGCCCATAAACACCACCACGCCGGATTTCAGCTCCAGCCCCCGCTCCCGCAGGGTGCTGAACAGGTCGTTGACAAAGGCCTGGGCCTGCTGTTCCACGATGTTGGCTACCCCGGCGGGGATGTTCTCTGTTCTGCCTTTCAGAATGGCATCGATCTCCGATTCCTCCAGCATAATGTCCAGCTCGGCGTTCACCTTGGACTTCACCTGGTTATAGAGGGTGATCACCCCGTTCTCCAGGGAGTCGCACACAGACAGGTCGGCCTTGCCCTCCTTCAGCATCAGGTAATCGGTGGTCATGCCACCCTGGTCAATGAGAATTACCTTGGGCTTGTCCCGCAGGGATTTCAGCATGGTGACTGCGGCGGCGTAGGTCTGGGGGAAGCACATCACCTTGTCGATGAAGATGGCGTATTCCCGTTTGTGGAGTTCAAACTTCACCGCACCCCGCCGGGAGAAATACTCCCGGAAGGAGCAGTGCTGGGCCCCGAAGTGCGCCGGGGGCAGGCCCACGGCCAGCTCCACCCGCATGAGGTTTCGGGACCAGCCGCCCACCGCCTCAATCTCGTAGGCAATGGCGAACAGGGTCAGAATCCAAAACCGTTCGTCCTCGGTCTTGTCCCGGTGGTAGGGGATGCGCTGGTCGGTGAGGGTGTAGTATTTCCCTTGGTACTTCAAGGTCTCGCCGCCGAAGGGCGGGGTGTCGCTCTCCTGCACCCCCGAAGTGAAGGGCGGGTGATGGATCAGTTTCACGAGCTTGTTCCCGTGATCCGCTGCAATTAACATGGCGTTCAGCCTCCTTTTATACTGACCTTATACAGTTGGAATGCGTACTGTTCAACAGTTTTATCAAATTTTTCGGAAGGATGGCTGTGCAAAGATAATTAACTTGCATTTTAATAGTGAGTGGACTATAATGGCGCGGTATTATCTTTGATGGAAGGAAGATTTACGTATGAACAAGGCAGAATTGGTAGCGGCCATGGCCGAGAAGTCCGGCCTGTCCAAAAAAGACTGCGAGGCCGCGTTGGGCGCATTGACCGACACGCTGGCCGAGGCGATGAAAGCAGGGGACAAGGTACATCTGGTGGGTTTCGGCTCCTTTGAAGTAAAGGAGCGTACTGCCCGCACCGGGCTGAATCCCAGGACGAAAGAGCCCGTGGCAATCCCCGCTTCTAAGGCACCGGTGTTCAAGCCTGGCAAGGCGTTGAAGGACGCGGTTCAATAAACAGAAAAAACCCGTGTACTCATACGAAGTACACGGGTCAGCCTGTCGAAAAAGTCTGCCAAGAGGCAGACTTTTTCATGTAAAGATGATAAACTAGGGAGTAAGGGGTGAGGGATATGTTGGAGCGCGGGAAAAATGAGCGAGGGGTCATAGAAATGGTGGACACAGAAAGTCTGGTGCCAGCGGAACATCTATTGCGGCAGGTGGATGCAGCGGTAGATTTCGAGAAATTGTACAAGATCGTGGAGCCGTTGTACAGCGAAGAAGAGGGCCGGCGGAGCATCGACCCAGTGGTGCTGTTCAAAATCGTATTGCTGCAGCATTTGGATGGGAATACCTCTTTGCGGGGAACGCTGCGCAGAGCCCAGACAGATATAGCATACCGGTGGTTTCT
>CAPOAR010000002.1:0-89206 GCA_948670295.1 uncultured Oscillospiraceae bacterium
GTCCAATAGGGTTCCCGTTCCCCACATTCCGGGCAGGTCCCCGTGCCGTAGACAAGGGGCAGGATCGGCGCGATCATTTCATCCCCAATCAAAGACAACAGGCCAGACAGCCTCATCCTCCAGGGAACACCTGTCCCACAGGTCGATTTCAACAGGTTCCAGAAACTTTGGCGGCTCTATGAGGGAGATTGTTTCGTCCTCCTATCCGCATTCACACGCGGCGGGGCCCTCTTCCCAAGTGGAGCCGGACAGATACCAGAGGTCATAAGGGCCGAATACTGTTCCGGTGTGGCGGTGAGAGCCGTTTTCAACGCGCCTTGAGTCAAGCCCACCAACTGCCGGAATAGGGGCGTCTGATAGGCCAGCTCCAGCGCCTTCTCAACATCCTTTGCCCGGGCAGTTGGACAAGGGGTGTTGGTGAACCCAATGCAGACGTCTTGGAAGAAATCCAAAGAGTATGAAATTTCTCTGAAATCAATCTGCTCACATGCCTCAAATTCCTCGAAATCCAAACGTCCACCATAGATGGCAGTACATTTCATCAATAAAACCGCAATATCGTCGGTAACACTCCATTCATAGGTGCTTTTCTTTGAACCGCCGAAATGCTTTTTGAAAAACACTTCCTGCGTGTCCGTCAAATCTTCACCTGCATTGTGTTCCAGACTACAGGCGTACAGGTCATTGGCAAAATCCTGCATATCAGTGGAAACCATCTGTTCTTTCAGGCAGTTCCAAAGCATATCCAGGCCCCTCTGGATTACTGGGGGAAAGGGGTTTCCTTGTGCGTCCAGTCCCTGGCGAAGCGTACAAGCGCACAGCTCCATTACCAGCAGGTTCCCCAGCAAGCGGGAACAGGAGTCACAGTCCGCAAAGGCGCTTTCTGTCAAATCAACAAAATTACGAAGCCAGTTGGCCGCTTTTGGCCTGTTGAGAGCCGAAAAATCTGTATCGAGTGTATATTTCATTTCTGCCTCCTATCCAGCTTCTCCTCTTCGTCCCGCAAAAGCAGCAGCGCCTTTTCGCCCTTCATCTCCTGCTTTGCAGTTTCCAGCAGTGCAAAGACTTCCCCTTCACGTCCCGCCTCCCGCAAGGTTCTGATTTTGAGAATCGTCACATAATCCAGGGCTGGGATTCCACCCAATGTCATGTTCCGAACTCCCGCCATCTCGCAACAGGCGTCCAGCTCCAACAGATGCCCGTCCACATCGCGGCTTCTCAGGTAATCCAGGCCCGCTCTGTCGAGCCGCTTCATAAATTTGCGGAGCCGCCGGCCCATCAGCAGCCACCAGAAGAAGAACACTGCGATACACAGCATGAGCCAGTACACTACATGCCCCAGCCCCTCTATCAGATGCCGGCCGCCGCCTTTTTATCCTTTTTCAAGCCTTTCGCCTCCCGACTCCTGTTGTATATCCGGCTCATTCCGGCTGGACGAAACGGAAGCCTGTCACCTTTGTCCTCCTGGACTTGCCGTAAAAGTAGAACTCATACTCTTCCCAGGCAATCCAGCGCCTCAAAAACGCCATGCTGCCATCCACCAGACGCTGGGTCTCCCCCTCACTGTAATACTCCAGGGAGTGCCGCGCCGCGCACCGGTGGATTTCCTGGAAGGTGGACTGATAGGTGATCACGCCGTCCACAATGTCCTCTTCCAGCGGCGCCGCGTCCTCCGCGTCAAAGCAGGTCAGGCCCAGCTCCAATTTCAATGTATCCGCGTCCGGGAAATGCCAGCCGCCCACAACACACTCCCCAGGCTCGCCGTACTCCACCCGCTGAATCCCCTCGACCCGGAAACGCACAGGGGAGTAGTGGAGTACAAATCCCCCGCCGTAATACCAGGCGGGCCGGTCTTCTATCTGCACCGGAGATACCCCTAAAATCCGGTCCACTTCGGCTCTTGGCGTAAACTTTCGGATTTCTCTCAGGGTGTTCCACATACGTCCCTACTCCCCCAGCTGCTCCAGCACCGGCATGGTCAGGCCGAAGATGCCCTCCAGCTCCTTCAAAAGCGGCAGGTATTCCTCGTCTATCTGCTCCGGCAGTCCGGTGATCTCCCGGAGAAGATAATAACCCTCCCACATGCTCTCGGCATAGAGCACGGCATTTCGCTTCTGGCCGTTCTCCTCATAGACCGTCAGCATACACGCGACGTCCAAATCCTCCCGGTAGGTCTGGTCGTCCACGCCGTCCTCATAGATCTGTCCCGTGGAAGCCAGGACCTGCTGCCGGGCCTCCACCACCTTCTTGGCGTTTTCCCCCGGGAAGATAGAGGCGTAGACCCGTAGCCCGTGGGCCTCCGTGCGGATGGCCCGGCCCTCGGAGGCGTAGATAGGCGCGCCGCTGTAGGGGACGTAAACGTCCACAAAGGCCTCGTGCCCGAAGTGGTCCGTTTTGATGTAGGCCGCCGCCATGTAGGCGCAGTTCCGAATCTCCGACAGGTGAATTTTCGTCTGGTAGTTCTCCTCCGTCACCTCCGGCCCCTCGAACCGGACGCTTTTCAGGGTATACATCAGGTTCGCCAGGACCTCCTCCGGGGACTGGCCCGCCTGGGTATGCTCCGCCTCCAGGGTAAAGAGGGCCCCGGTATCGGAGAGGGCGGCGGCGGTGTGGCAAATGGTCCCGTCCGTCCGGTACACAGACACGATATTATATTGGGACGTTTCGCCCAGCGGGGCCAGCAGGTCCTCGCCGGTGTACACCGCCTGGAAGCGGTCATAGAGCGGGTCATCCGTATGGATATGACTGGTCAGGGTATCCCAGGCGTCCACCGCGTCCACGCCGTATTGGGTATAGACCCGGTAGGAGGTCCCCGTTTTGCCGTCGAGAAAGCGTCGGCGGCTGTACTGAAACTCTCTGTCTATCTGGAACCTGATTTCTGAAATCACAAATTCTGTCGCGGTCTCCGGCACCCGGACGGGGATGTCCGGGAGGGCCGATTCCTCTGGGACGGCGTGAATATTCTGTGCAGGGGCGTCCCCCTCGTTTTGGGACATCCGCCATCTGTCAACGGCAAAGCCCCCGCCCAGGAAAGCCACCGTCAAGACCAGCGCCGCCAGACCCGGAAGCCAGCGATAGGGGGTGGGCCCCTCCGCCCGCTCCATCCCCATGACGGGCACGAAGTCCGGGTATCCCTTGGGGATTTTCAGCTTCTTCCGGCTGCCGGAGTCCGTTTCGTAGGAAATGGTCCAGCTCCAGCGGTCTTCCTTCTCCGCCTGGATGTCCCGCAGCTCGGTGACGGCCCCGGAATCGCAGGCGGAGAGATCGCCGTTCAAGATGTTCTCCAGCTCCCAGAGAATGTCGTCCCGGACCACAGCCTGCCGCGCCGGTGGCAGGGCCTCCCAGTCTCCCACACGGCACAGCTTCATCAGATTTACCCGCCAGAGCCGCCCTGCCGCCCGGGCATAGAGAATCTGGAAGGCATTGCAGTACCGGGTGATGGTCAGAGAAATCCACATCAGAGGAATGAAGCTGAGGAAAATGCCCAAAATCATTCCAAACTCCAAGCGGATCTGAAAACGTTCCTCCAGCCTTGGCATCAGCATCATCAAGGCGACCAGCGCCACCAAAAGCGCCACAGCGGCCCCGCCGGCGCTGACGCGCACAGGCTTCATCCACGCTTTTCGGAAGGGATACAGGGTCCCCTGGAGCTCCGGCTTCTCTTCCTCCGGCTCCTCGCCCAGCAGCACCTCCTCCAACACTGCCTTGCGCCGCGCTTCCTTCCTGGGCTTCCAGAGGCTCCGCACCAGAATCAAGAGACTTCCGCAAAGGGTGAAGAGATATAATAACAACAGCTGGCCGTCGTACCAGGAGCGGATTTCCTGAACCTCCGGCAACTCCTCAAAACGCCCGAATGCCTCCAGAAAGTCCATCCCCTGTACGGCCTCCACGGTCTCCATAATCTCAATGGTGCAGTTGACCTGATTAGCAAGGGCACACATCACGGCCATGAGTACCAGGGAAATCGCCACGCCCTTTTTGCTCAGCCGTCCGGCAAGCTGAATATAGCCCTGGAGGGTGCAGGCCGCCATGACCACCCCGCCAATCAGGGAAAAGGTGTTCGATACTTGGTTTTCCAGCACAATGCTGACGCTCCCCAAGATAGACCCCAGCAGTGCGCCCAGTATACCCAGGAATACCCGCTCTTTCGTTTTCATCTCTCCGCCTCCTAATTCTGCTGACGGCCCAGGTCCTCCATGACGGACACCGTAATGCCGCAGACCTTCTCCATCTCCTTGAAAACCGCCCTGTACTCCCCGTCCATTTCCTCGGGGAGGCAGGTCAGCTCCTTGTAGAGGTAGCAGCCCTTCCACTTCTCCATAGCTACCATCGCCGTAACACGGGTCCGGCCTCCGTCGTAGTAGACGGCCACCCGGCAGGCGTTGTTGCCTTCCTCGTTGTAGGCGTCCTCCAGGAAATTCCGCTCGTCGTACTGACGCCCGGCGGCTTTCAGGTCCTCGTAGACCTCCCGCACCACGTCCAGGGCGGTTCCCTCATTGGGCACCACGGCGACGGACACACGAAGGCCGTGGGCCTTGGTCATCATGGAGATGCCGCCGTCAAAATACTGTACCTCTCCGCCGCAGGGCAGGAAGGTATCCAGGTAAGCGTCATAGGGGAACAGACCCTCCGGGGCCTTGAAAAATGCCTGTCCGCAGTGGCTGAACCCCATGCTCACCGCCGGGCGGAGCTGGTCCTGATAGTTCTCCTCCGTTATGGCCGGGCCGATGAACTGGAGGTTTTCCAGCATGTAGAGCATGGTCCCCCGGGCGGTCTCTTCCTCGGTTTCCTCCCCGTGGTCACAGGTGAGAATCAGCATGGTCCCCCGTTCCGAGAGGGCCGCGCCGGTGTGGGAGAGCCGTCCGTCCGAAAGGCGGACCGTCCGCAGGTTGTACTGATAAGCCACGCCGTTCTCTCCCAGCCGCCAGAGGAAGCCGTCCCCCTCCGGCCGCAGCCAGCGGACATCCTCCCCCTCCGTTTCCGTCAGGGCCAGCCGGGCGGCGTCCTCTCCCACGCCGAAGCGCAGTTCGATTTGATAGAACACGCCGCGCTCCAGGTCGTCAAACCCGCTGGTAGAAGCCTGGAAGGCGTCGTCGGTCCGCAGGGTCAGGCCGTTTAATATGTAGTCCCCAATGACCTCCGGCACGACTGGCTCCGTGGAGGCGGGGCCTGTCTTCTTAGGTTCCGCCGCTTCCACCGGCAGCTTCGGCGGCGGGGCCTCGGGGCGGCGCTGCTCCTGAACGCCCATGAACAGCCCCGTTACCAGACACACGGCGGTGACAGCCGCCGTGACGGCGGGATTGAGCCACCGGACGGCAGGCGCGGACTGGGCCCGTTCCGCCTCACCGGGAATCGGGGTAAAGCCGGGATAGACCTTCGGAATCATGTGCTGGCCGCTCTGGCTGTCGGACACCACCCACTCCCAGGGGGACTGCCGGATCAGCGCGGGCTTTTTGATTTCGCAAGTCTCCAGCTTCCCCTCGGCAATCACCGCCGCCACCGTGGAGCGGAAGGCCGTCCGCCGGACCTGGGGCAATATGTCCCACGCCCCGGCCAGCCAAGCCAGGGAAATCCGAAGCTCCGGGTCCAGGACCTGGTTCAAGGGGACCCGCCAGAGCCGGTTATCCTGCCGGACATAGAGCCAGTGCGCCCCGGCGCAGAGCCGTGCCGGGGGCCCCTGGAGGGAGCCGGTGATCAGCAGGCTGAACCCCATGCCCACGGCGGCCCGGTCCCAAAGGGCCTCTGTACCCGTCAGACGGCCCATCCAGAGGCAGAGGAGCAGCAGCGCCAGCCAGATTCCCCGTGAAAACTTCCGCACCAGGAGGTGGGGCCGAATCCAGCCGAGGTCCGGCAGAAAAAACTCCATCTCCGCCGGGGCCGGGTCCTGCTCCAGCCGGACAGGCTGGAGGGCCCGGATCAATCGCTTCCGGTCCTGCCCGGCCCCGTGGAACAGCAGCGCCCAGGCGCAAAGAGATACCGCCAGCAGCGCCGCCAGCCGGACCCAATACCAGCCGGGCAGAGGGCTGAGGAACGCCCGCCACACACCCGCCGGGTCGCCGGGGGCGGTCTCCAGGGCGAAATAGAGATGATGCCCCAGGCAGTCAAAGAGAAGCACCCAGGGCAGGGCCAGCAGCGTCCTGGTCCGGCCGACCCGCCTGGCGGTCAGAGCCCCGGTCCGAACGGCGAACAGGGCGGTCAGAGCCCCGCAGAGGATCAGCGGCACGTCGCCGAAGCGCACCATTGCCGCCAAGCAGTCCGCCCCCAGCGCCGCGCCCAGGATGGCCCCCGGTATGGCAAGAGAGTCTCGGCCCTGTTCCCATTTCTGTTCCATAAATACGCCCCCAATGTGCTGCTTTTGTCGATGCCAGTTTACCACATTTTATAGACAAAGCAAGTGCGGCAATCAGCAGATCTGTCCACCTTTCCAGAGTCCGTTTATGTACGCTGTTCCTCTGCTATATCTAAGGTACGATAATACTGGAGCCGCTGCCGAATGGTCTCTTTTGTCCGGTTTTCCGTAGTGACAAACTGAACATCTGCGCGGATTCGCTCCAGCTCACACATGGTCAGCACCAAATCTTCTGGAGCCAAGGGATGATATTCTGCCTTTAAGCACTGATGTTCAGCGACAGCCTCACTCCAGTATTTTTTGCACTCATTTTTATAAGTATCAGATATGGCTTCATAGGCATCATAGTAGGTCACACTTTTAGAGAGTTTCGCCCTCAGTTCGTCGCGCTCTTTACCAATCGCCTCTATATCCAGGTGTTTTGAACGGATGAACATATAGTAGTTGAAGTTCCTAGGATTTGGGTGCTTATGCCCTGTTTCACATACAAATAGCAGCCAGGCGCCAACTAGGGAAATCTCTATATCATCCCAATATGGGGGTATGCCGCTTACGAAGAATGTTCCGAGTTTTTCAATCAATCCCGGCAAAAGTTGAAGCCGCCAATGGGGCGGATAGCTTTTATTTTGGACAGTCCCGTGGTCCAGCAGTTCCGTAACCTGAATACACCAATCCTCATATCCCCGCGCCATTTCTGCCGTGATAACTTGATTATCGCAGGCAAAACACTCCATGTCCGACAATATGCGCTCATACCCAGGCAGAATGTTGGCCTGCGGGAAAAACTCGACCGTTGCCGCAAGCTGGAGATAACAACGCGATAAGGACATAGCACAAATCTGCGCATATTGTTCGGCTGTTTTGCACTGGTCATCAACCATTTGAAGTATTTTCTTGTACTCTCTTTTGTAAAACTTTTCTCCAGATAACTTGGGCATGACTATGTTCTCCTTATCCTGTTTCCATTGACGGCTGAGGGACTATCAACTGAATTTGTTTAAGAGAATTTAAGTATATTAAGCTGTCTGTATCCTTTCAGCCGGTCACGCAATTCATCATTGGGCAGCTCTGCAAATCGTTCTAAAAATAGCAAATCGCCTTCGATTCGTTCCGCCTCTATGTGCATCAAAATTATGTCCTGGGGATGTTCCGGTGGTTTTTTGCGCAGATTGTCATACAAATGCCCATCCTCTGGATACTTACTACACAAATCATCGAGAGCATCAAGTGCCTCAAAATATTCCTGCCGAGGTATTTTCTTTTGCTTATAGAGCGCTGCTTTTTCGCGGGCTTTTTGTACCGCGTCCGCAACGTCTTTGTGCCGCATGGCTAAAAAGTCATGGAGTGACATGAAATCCACTTCTGTGGTGTGCAAAAAGTCCAATTCGTACATTTCACACAGGTCAACACCAATTTGATAAATGTCTCCAAATTCAAACGGATTTTTTTGACGGCATATCCCAGCCAAAGACTCAACAAATTGGCATAGACAATCAGGGAATAATATTTCAATAGCGCACTGTTTCCACTCACTAATCCGGCCATCATCCATTTTGTCTACACACTGATCGCACCAGTCAGCCAGCTGTTCCACGATGTCCGGTTCTGGAATCTCTCCTGCAAAAAGCGCCTGCTCCAAAATATCCAGCACTTTTGCGAAATTCTTTGCGCCTTTTTTATCATACTTGACAAAATAGGTAGTATAAAGCCGCTCTAAAGACATCAGGCATAAAGCTAACTGTTTTTCCCCGGATAGCTGTTCCATCTTCGCCTCTAAAGGTGCTAATAAAATCCCCTCTTTATATTTGGACGCCGCTACATTGATGTCCATTTATGACTTCCTCCTTTTCAGTAAGCTGTCCCCAAAGGCCCACAAGACCGCCCCGGCCACAATGACGCCGGCCGTCACGCCCAGCCGTATCAGCAAGATCCGGCCGCTGTGTTCCTTGTACCAGCCGTCGTCAAAGGCGTATACCACGTTTTCCAAGTCCGCCCCGTACTCGGCGCAGATGTCCTGTAAGTACGGCTTAGCGTAGGGATTCACCCCCGTCCTTGCGCTGATGGGGAGCGTGATGGCTTTTCCCTTGGCGAGATCGGCGGCAAGCCCACGGTCAAACAGGGCCAGGGCATGGGTCCCGTCCGGGAACTCGATGATGGTGTATTCATTGTAACCCGTCATGGCCCACATGCGATTCGTGGTGGCCTGGGAGTAGTTGCGGGTGCGGCGGCCCACCACGGCGGTGCTGCTCCGCCAGCGGGCCAGCTCATAGACGCCCGTGGGGATGGCGTTCACCGGCTCCACCGTGAACTGCTCGAATGGGTACTGCGCCATAAAGTCCTCCGCCCCGGTGACCCGGGGGATGTCCGCCCCGGCCTTTTTCCCGGTGAAAGAAACGGCTGCCCCGGCGGCCTCCACCTCGGCCTGGGTCACAGCGGCCTCATTCCGGCGGAGGAAGCCCTCTGGGCGGATGGAAAAGAAGACTGTCAGCACCGCCAGCAGGGCCGCGATGGAGCCGATAGTATTGAGAATTTTAGAGCGCATCGTCACTCCTTTGCCTCCTTCTCCCAGGGGAAGCCGTACTTCGGCCTGGGCAACTCCAGGCGGCTGTAGTCCATCTGCGCGGGCTGGATCAGCGCCTGGGGACAGTCCATGGTGTCAATCGTGACCTGGAGGCCGTTTTTGACCGCCAGCTTTGCCAGGCCGATTGCGTGAATAATCAAGAGTCTGGGCGGGCCGGAGGTGCGCCGCCAACTGTTGACGATAGCACAAAGAGTACCATTCACAGTATCGGCATCCCCGGACACAATCGCTTCTATGCAGTGCGCGTAGTTCAGCCATACGGGGTGGGAATCCTCTTTGAGCATCTTCTCCGCATAATAGACTGCCCGCTCTTTGTCTCCCATTGACAGGCGGATCACCGCGTTGCCCCGGTATATGAGAAACGGATTCCACGTCCGCTCTGGAATGGAAAGAAGCTCTCCTAGTTTTTTGATAAACTCTGTATTCGCATCCGCGATCAGCGCCATATAAAACAGGTCCAGACGGGATAAAGAAACAAGACCGATACTATTATGGTTTTCGTCGTGGTCCGGCCATTGACAGATACATTTTTGGCAATAGGCGGCCAAGTAAAGATACTCCTTGCACTTGTTTGTATTACTTTCCATGCACCACGCTAATTCAGCTAAAAAGCGGTAAAGGCTGATAAGGCTGTGGAGGGTATTATACCCTGTCAAGAAATTGTTATATGGTGTTTTTTCTTCTGTCTTCCCCGCAAACTCATAGGTGAATTTCCGCCCGGTGGCTTTCAGCTCCGGCAATGTCCAGCTTGATTCCGGCAAAGAGAGCTTCTCCAATGATTCCGACACTGCCTTTTGAAGAAATGAAACCTTATCCATTTTTTCATATGACTGAAGATATTCCTTTTGTCTTTTTGTCTGATAGGTTATCTTTTTTCCTTGAGCGCCTTTGCCCATAGCTGTTCACCTCAATTTCATCGTCAGGACATCTTCTCCCGGCCTATCCGCCGCGCCGCCCTGGTGGGATTCCTCCCCACCAGGGCAGTCTGGTTTCTCTCACGAAATATGCTGCGTGATCCAGTCCACGTACTTGCCGCGCTTCGTGATGCCCAGCTTATACTTGCCGCCGTCCCGCATGGTGAGCAGAACGCCAAAGGGGAAGCAGGGCGGCGTCATGCAGGTCTCCACCGACTGAATGTCCTTCATCTGGATCTCCCAGCTGGCGCCGGCCGTTCCGATCAGGCCGGAGGCCAGGAACACGATGCGCTTGTCCGTGAAATAGCCCTTCCCGGACACCTGCCGTCCCACAGCCTGCCCGGGCGTCTTCCAGCAGTCCACCGCTACCTTCTCCGCAAATACGGTTTCGCCGGTTTGAGCCTCAAATACTGGTTTTGCCATGAATACTACCTCCATTGTCTTTTGATATGTATTGAT
The DNA here is from genome assembly GCA_948670295.1 of uncultured Oscillospiraceae bacterium. Taxonomy (GTDB): domain Bacteria; phylum Bacillota; class Clostridia; order Oscillospirales; family Oscillospiraceae; genus Enterenecus. The sequence continues at coordinate 10,304 of CAPOAR010000002.1, forward strand.
TAAACTGTCTGCCTCCAGGAATCACAGCCGGAGGAAACAGGTCAATCCTATGTCAAACTATCTGCGCCGTTTTTCTTCCACTACCGTCTCCGCCGCCACACACCGAAGATACTTTTCTTATACTGCTTCAGCGCTTCCTTTGCCGGTTCATAATCGCCCGCCGCCTGGAGATACCAGACGCCTTTCTCTATGTCCTCCGGTACCCCGGTCCCCTCGGCATACATCCGCCCCAGGCCGTAAGACTTGTACTGGGAGTCCCGGCAGTTCATCTGCGTCAGCAGCGTCCGGCCCCGGACGGAATCCTGCTTGCAGCCCCAGCCCAAGAGACAGCATACACCCAGCATCCCCAGGTTCGTATTGTCCGAGTCCAGAGCATAGCTCTGTTCCAGATACTGCACCGCAGTGGCATAGTCCTGCTTCACACCCAGGCCCAGGAAGTACAGCTCTCCCAGCTGACTGCTGGAGTAAGAGTCGTCTCCAAAAGCCACGCTCTTCTCATAGCAGGCCAGGGCCTTTGAAAAGCTCTGCTCCGCCACATTTCCATACCGATAGGCGTGTCCCAGAATCATCCAGCCTTTGAGATGTCCCTGTTCCGCAGCCCTCCGGGCGTAGTCCAAACCCTCCTGCTTCCGGCCCAGATGGAAGTATAGCTCAAAGGCCCAGTGAAACATCCAGTCCGGGTATCCCAGCTCCGCCCCCTGCTGGAGCGTGAGCAGGAAATTCCTTTGATCCGGCGGAATCCGTGTTCCTCTGCCCTCCTGGTAGTAGGCCCGAAGGCCCCGCCCGGCGATGCCCATGCCGCCCTCAAAGGCCTCTGCGTACCATTGGGCGCTCTTTTGAACCTGTTCCGCCTTCCAGTCCTCCCAGGCGGAACGGTCCGGGAACTCGCTCTCTCCCCGCTCCTCAATCTCGATAATATCCAGATAATAATAGGCGTTGGCAACCATGTTCTGGCAGAAGGGGCACCCGTGAGCCGCCTTCCGGTAGATCTCTCTCCAGGCCTCCTCCAGACTGGAAAAGGGCATTTCCTCCCGCAGGGCCGGGGTCAGCATATTTCTGCGAAGCGCACCCAGCACAGACGCGGCGCTGCCCAGGCGGACGCCCTTGCACAGCAGCTCATAGGCCCTCCGGTCATTTTCTTCAAAGGGGTGGTACTCCCAGTGGTAGCACTTTCCAGAGAAGCAACGGGACAAAAAGTAACAGGCGTCCCCATCCCCCTGCTCCACAGCCAAAGCCAGCGCGGCCTCCGCCGCCTTGGCCCGGGTGTTGTCATAGCAGTAATAGATGTCCGCGATAGCCTGCTCCACCACGTCACTGAAGTATTTTCCCATTGATACTACCTCCCTTGTCGGTCACGGCGTTTTCTCTATCCAGCCAAAGGGGCTCCATCCATCCTGATAGATCTCCACCAGCCACTCCTGAACCTGAGATACGCTGCCCTGCTTCTCGTAAACCAAAGAATGGTTCCCCAGGCGGCGGATCATTTGAAGAAAGATCCTCGGCGGATCAGACATCTGTTCCTCCTGATATTCCGGGAAAATCAGGAACCGCCATTCGTCCTGGTACAGTTCCACTTTTGTATACTTTTCCTGAACCAGTCCCTCCACTGCCAGCTCCAGGTCCCGCTCCGCAAAGAAGGGAAGCCGCTCATACCAGCTATCTCCGAAGAGAATCAGAAGCCTGTTATGCGTTGTCTCTGGCTCCAGAAGGAACTGATTTCCTGATTTCACATCTTCCCAGCCGGAGAAGTCCACGGTTCCGTCCAGTATCCGCAGTAAGATCTCTTCCGTCTGCGCTGCGGGTAACTCGGATTTTTCCAGAGTAATGCAGACGCCCTCACCTGTTACAAAGCGGGCCGATACATGGTAACTCCCCTCATAGGTGCAGATCACCCGCTCCATCCAACCCAGATCAGGCACCTCCGGCATCGGCAGGACTTCCAGGGAGAAGGAAACCGATGCTCCCCGCTCCGCCAGCCGCGCCAGCTGCTCTCGCAGAGCTTCCCGGCCTACATCGGATTGACGTTTCCCATCCACACCTGTCAAAATCGCCTGTCTGCGTTGGGCGGGTTCCTCCGGCTTTTTCCGGGGCATCCATTTATCCCGGCATCCATCCCATATAGCAAGCACACCAAACCCAACCATGACAGCCCCCAGCAAGCATCGGGCAGTCTCCGGTGGTGATTTCCATTGGCTCATGATGATTTCGGCAATACCCATGAAGCTCAGCCAAGCCCCAAGGAGTAGAAGCGGGACGCGCAGTTTCCTTTTCATCTCAGGCCGTCTTCTCCTGGAATGTCCACTGGGTATTAGACCCGGCGTTGCAGTTGGTCAGGTCCGCCATCCCCAGCTCCGGCAGGTAGAAGCCGATGTAGAGGGTGCTGTTCCCGCCCTCCCGGACCTCCTCCGGGGAGGTGACCAGCTGCTGGTTGTGAAGAATCACCGCGTAGAAGGTATCCAGGCACACCTGATAGCGCTCCCGGTCGTCCTCCAGCTCTCCCGTGGCGTAGAGGAGGTCCGAGGGCTTGCTTCCACCTGGGATATACCCATTCATATTGGCGGCGAGAACCCGTTCCAGTTCCTCCATAGTCAAACCGTACTCCGTCATGGAAGCCACCATGTCCATAGCCGACTGTCCCCGGCGGACCTCATAGACGCCCTCGTAATACGGCTTTTCGTGGTCCTCCGCCGACTGGTACCAGCGGAAGTCCCCGCCCTCTTGGAGGCACAGCTGGGAGCCGTCGCCGCAGAGGAAGGTGTTGCCGGTAATCTCGTCCTGGGTTCCGATCTCAAAGGTCAGGCTTTCACACAGCTCATTCAGCTGGTCCCACACAGGCGCCGTATCTCCTAACGTTTCGGCGTTGGCTTGGCCGCAGAAAGTCAGCACAAGGTTTTTCTGGGGCGCGATAATCAGCTTCGAGCAGTAGAGGATGAAATCCTGATAACCAGTGAAATCCGCCACATAGCAGTCTACACCGTCGGCGGACTGCCAGGAGCTCATACTCTCCGCCGTCTGGAGGTCGGAGAACTGATTGGTGTCCTCATAGTGACTGACCAACGCCTCGTAGAACTCCTGGGGCTCATAGGAGCCCAGAGGAGACACGCCGTTGAGGCCGTAGACCTCCGGGCGGCCAGTGGCGTAGAAGAGGTCCGTCCCCTCCGCCTGGGTCCAGTCCGCCGGGACCCGGAAGGCGACGCCCTGGGTGGAGTGGGTAGTGTAAGAGGGTTCTTCCTGTTGACCGGCAGCAGGTTTATCCTCCTCCGGCGGGACACTGGATTCATCCGCCGGAGCACCGCAAGCGGAGAGGGCCACCAGCAAAAGAAGGGCCAGCACCAAGAGCCAGGCTTTCTTGAAGAACATCATTTGGTTTTTCATAACCGCAAATCTCTCCTTTTATAATTTTAACAGCTCATAATTCTTCCCACTCCACGCAGTCAGGCATTTCCTCATAACAGGCGGGCCATTTCTCCAGCTCCATAAATGCCGTCACTACCTGCAAAGCCGTTTCCCTGGTGAGGATATAGTCATTGACAATCTCCGTGAGTTCCGGGCTGTAAAACTTTACAGTGCCCTCCGGGTCCAACCCCAAATCCTCACCCCAGGCTTGAATCCCTGCGGAGGATTCATTCGGGGCATACCATATGTAAGCGTATTCCCCCCGGGTCAAAACGCTCAGGAAGGGATAGACCGCATCCTGTTCCCTGTAAATATTGAAGGCATTTCCGCCATCTACCGTTTTATCCAGAACGGTGCGTACTCCCTCCAGAGTAGAACAGGTTTCTCTTTCCTCCAGGTGTTCAAAAATTGCGGAAATCATGGAAACACTCCTTTTATCAAATTATAGCGTTACTCCCAGGTAAAGCTGTCCGCTATTGCCCGGGCCGCTTCCCCCGCGCTCTCGGAGCCGGTGAAGTTGGTCAGGTGGACTAAGCAATAGCGCTGATCGCCCACAATATAGAACTGCTTGGTCACCACCGCTTCTTCGCTGATGGTGAACATGTAAAGAACATCCTCCTGGGCTGTAAAGGCGCCCTCTCCGGTCAGCTCCGCGCCAACACTGCTGGCCTGTATGGTCAGCTGGCGGACAATGGCGTCCCGGAAGTTCACATGGTCTTCCTCGCTGTATCGGTTCGTCCCTACCTCAATCGAGATATTGTCGGGCTGTTCGTCCTCCTCATGGCCCTCTTCCACATAGAAAATCTTATTCTCTGTGGAATACTTCTCCGCTTTCACCCAGCCCTCGGGCACCGTCCAGGTTCCGGGAAGCGTATTTTCTTCCACCGGCTCTTCCGCTTCCGGCTGCTGGGCGTCCTCCTTTTCCGCCGGAGCGCCGCAGGCGGAGAGGCACAGCATTACGGCCAGCAGAAAAAAGCCAATGATTTTTCCGTGGCCGATTTGATTTTTCATAACACATCTACTCCTTATCCACAGAAATCCTGTTCCAGAATGATCTCGCCGCTTCCAGCGTCTTTCACCGTCACATGGACGGCCCACTCCCCGGCGGGGATCCCGCACATGATCTGATACCGTCCAATCATGGTGTACGGGACCAGCTGGGACACAAACTCCGCGAAAGTCCCCTGGTCCTGGAAGGCGGTCCGGTCCACCCGTACAGTCACCCCCCAAGGGATTCCATTTGCGTCAACCCTGTCGTATTCCAGACCCTTGACGACCTCCGCCGGGTCCAGGCCGAAAAACTCTGGCAGAATCCGAAGCCCCCAGGCATAATAGGTTTCCTTGCTCCTCCGGTACTGTTCTTCGGTAAAGGAATAGGTGACGCTGCCGTCCCCGTTGGCGGTCAGATCACGAAAGCTCGGAAGCTGGTCGGGGGTCAGGCCCTGCTCTGCGGCGGCCTCCGCGTCCCTTTGAAAGTCCTCCACCAGCTCGTCCGGCGTCATGTTCCCCAGGAGGGACGGGGGAAAGGTGGCCGTGAAATACCCGTCCGCTCCAATGGGAGGCAGGTACTGATTAGTGGGAACAATGCCAAGGCTGTCCGTTCCCTGGAAGCAGGCCAGGATGGCCGGAGGCGTCTGCGCTGTGGGACCGGAGGAGGTGAGGGACAGGGCGTATTCCCCATCCTGGCGATAGAGATACCAGTTGACCCGGCCCTGCTCCGGCAGCTCTATGCGCCACGTCCGCCAGGGGCGGCCCCCGACGGTCAGGTCCTCCCGGGCCTCCAGCTCAAAGGTCCCTTCCCCTGCGGCGTTTTCAGCGTAGAGGGCCGCCATTTTCAGCAGGAAGTCCTCCGTGGGCGGGTCCGTGCGGACTACCAGAAGCTCCAGATTGCTGCCCTCGCCGGGGTCTATCACCGTCAGCAGGACCTGCCCTGCGCTGCCCCGGCGGCCGAATGTTTCCTCCCGTGCCTTCTGCTGTTCCTCCGAGTCGTAGATCACACCGCCCGCCGGGAGATCAAAGCGCAAGCCCAGTTCGTCACAAATCCAAGTGTTTCCGTTCCAGCCGTAATCCAGGTCCACAGGGTCGCTGCTTCCCAGCCTCTGAAACACGGCCAGAAGGAGCACCGCCGCCAGGAGGAACAGGCACAGTTTGATTCTGGGGTGAATCCGGGGCGGCTTGCGCACCTCGAGCCCCCCGGGCTCCTGACGCCAGCCGCTCCACTTCTCCGGGGGACGAGACCGCCTGGGTTCCTCAATCTCTGGACCTAATTGGGACGCGGCGGAGACATTGCGGGGTACGGCGGCCCGTTCCACCTCCTGGTTCGCTGCCCAGTTCTTCCGCAGCCGGCTCACCAGCTTCACCAGTATCAGGGCGATGAGATAGAACAGGATGTATAGTGTAGACAGGCCAATGATCCGGGTATATTTCCCCCGAAGCCCTTCGGTATAGCTCCCGGCGGTCTGCTCCGGCTCCACGGTGATGTAGGTCCCATCGGACGGGATACTGAGAACCCGGCGCTCCACGGTCTCCCCGGCCTCCACAATATCCTCGCCCAAGTCTCTGGTAAGCGCCTCGTCGCTCCATTTGTAGCCGCTGCCGTCTGTTGCCAGGTAGTAGACCATGTAGACGGTCTTTGTGGGGTTCATGCGGCGGTCACGGCTGCTGGCGCCGGTGTTCTGTACCTGAACCGGCAGAACGTCATAGGGCTGGAAGGTTAGGACGCCTATATCCTCGTAGTCCTCCGCCGGGCGGACCTTTGAAATGCCCTGCATTGCGGCGTATAGGGACGCCGCTGAGAGGATCAGCAGCAAAATCCCGGCTACGGGGATGATGGTTTTCAGTTTACGCATAAGTACCTCCTGGAGAACCCGAACAACGATATTTTGAACACCGCTATTGCTTGTCCTGTTTTATAGCAGTCCTATCAGCTTTCTCCATGCCAAAGCATAGGTACACTCCGAGTTGATAGCACCTGGTACACAAGGCTTGCCCTCCTTTTCCTCTGGTTCCGGCTGAATGAATTTCTCCAACTGCCAGATTTCATTTCCCACTAAACCAATTTGCAATAGGCTTTCCACATAATCCCCAAAACTTTCCGCTAACTGGACAGGGTAAGAATATAATCCATCATGGTTGAGATAGACAACAGGCTTCTTTTCTCCTGGATGTGCAAGATTGAAAAGAATCATATCTCCATTGGGCACTTCAGCAAAATCCAAAAGTCCTCGCATATTCTCCCAATGGGTGGTGTAATATTGGTAGCCTTGATACTCTTTTTCGCTTAAATAATGTTCAATATCCCACTGTAACACACCACTGGAAAGTTCCCGAAACTGGGGATGTTGTTTTTGAAACAGCTTATTTTCATGAACACTCCATATAATATTCACTTTGCCTGCAACTTTGGTTATTATCTCTACAAAGTCAGTAGGCAATTTTATTTTGTATTTCTCCTCGATTGCACAAACTATTTCAATGGAAGCTGGTTCGCCAACTTCCCAGCTATAAATTTTGGCATCCAGCTTTGAAACAGCAGCTTTAATTTGATCCAGCCGCGCAATAAATGTTGTTCTATCCACGTTATTCTCTCCCTTTTTCAAGTTTTAGAAATCTATCTTTTTTCTACATTTGAAATGGGCCGTTGCTGTCGCCACAACCAAATAGACCGCCAGCACCACTGCCAGCCGCAGTCCAATATCCACCATCCAGCTGACTTTCCCATGCCGGTACATATCCAGCACATAGGCGGAACTGATGTCTGTATCCTCCGCCATCTGGTTCAGCATCCGGCGTTCCTCCGTGGTGGTATAGCGGACATAGCCGACGGGGTATTCCTCTGTCCCCGTCAGCGTCAGGTAGTCATCAAAGTAGACACAGAGCCAGGAGTTGTCCCCCAGCTCCATCAAATAGTAGCGGTTATAAAAGCCGCCTATGGCCCCTTGCAGCAGCCGCTGCCATGTCGGAATCGGGTAATCCGCAGTAACGTACTCGGAGACATATACGCTCCGCCAGACTCCATACCGGCTGCGGGCATGAACGCCGTCCTCCTGTCTTACAGTTCTTGTACACCTGCCTGCCGCAGCCAGTCCTGGAGCTTCTTGGCCGGGAAGCCGGTGAGCGGATAGGTCTCGCCGGACTTGCTGTGGATGGTCACGGCGGTGAACAGCGCGATCTTGCCCACGGAAAAGCCCTTGATTTCCTCCAGAGGCAGGTTCATGTCCGGTTCGCCGGGCATCATGCTGATCTTGAAGCACGCCCGCTGATTGGTGACGAAGACGTTGCCCTGGAAGGGCTTTTTCGTCAGGCCCTGCTTCTGATAAAGGGACATCTGACCGCTGCCGATCATCGTCTCGCCGGGGTTCAGGTTCAGTTTCGCCATGGTGTTATCCTCCTGTCAAATGTCGTTTTGCACGTTAATATATACAACCGGGTCCGAAGGGTCCTCCGGCCCCAGAGGTATACGCGGTTGACCTCATAGAAAAGTGTGTAGTTCGGCTCCTCCTTAACCTGTTACTCCGTGTCCAAGGAGATGATTTTCGCACTGGAATCCTTCACATTGAACACAGCGGCATAGGAACGCCCAGGCATGGCCTCAAAGGTAAAATGGGCCTGCATACTGCCGTGCTTCCTGGCAACATAATAGCTCTTTGACCAAGTGATCATAACGTTGAGCTCCACCTTTCCGGGCAGCACATGGCAGGCCACGCCCTTTTGCGCCTTGGCGCCTGGAACCGTCCGGGGATCGTAGACCTTGGAAACCGTGCCCTGGATACAGTCCAGTTCGGCGCTGTTGGAAGGCAGGTCCTCGCCGTATAGGTATAGAGTTGCCGCATTGGGGTGCTCCGCCAGGAACTGCTTGGAAATGTCCCTGGCCTTCTTATGTCCCAGCTTGATTGCCACGAAGATCACAACGGCAAGGACCGCCACCAGGATCAGGGAAGAAGCGCCGCTCAGCGGCTGATTCAGAAAATCCAACACTGCGTTATTGCACTCCTTTTCATATGTTTGTCTTACGCCCAGGCACCCAGCCTGTATGGGCGTTACTGCTTTTTCTTGCTCTCAATCGCCTGAATCGTACATCCAAAGCCCGCAATCGCCGCGAACAGTGTTGCGCCGCCCATGGCTTCATTGACCCCTGCTCCCATTGCAAAGCCAATGACAGATGCAATGATGATGATTACGAGTGAGATTAAGGTTCTCATGAGCACACCCCCCCTCAGATTTCGATTTAGTAGGGGTCTGTTTATTGAGGCAACATCATCAGGCCAATAAACCGAAGATTGTCAAACTGTTATTTTTCCGGCAAAGCCTCTGACACATTGACGGTAATATCGCAGAAAAAGGATTGATTTCTTCATGGTATTATCCATTTCTCCACAAATTTGCAGTTGCTCTGCCTTTACATTCAGAACCTGCTGATTATGCCCGGATGTCCACTCCGCCGCCAATGGAAGAGAGGAAGTCCTGCCAGCTGTTGACGTACTTCTGGTAGGTGGAGGTCCTGGGCTTTGGATTCGTCAGATACTTGATCTGCAAACCCAAGAGCGTGACCTCCTGCTCCTCCGGGGCCTTGTAGAACTCCTGCAAATAGTGTTTCATGCTGATGCCCCAGCGGGCGGCCTTTGGAGCCCGGGCGGCGGCCTGGACGGTCAGCTTCTCCCCGGCGGAGGTCCCGGCCTGGATGGCCTTGGCGGCGTCTCCGCCGTTCTGCCGGTAGGCGCTCATGACGGCATCGTAAATCCCCCGGAACACCGCGCTGTCCACCGGGGCAAAGGTTCCTTTGGGTTCGCCGGTGGCCCGGTGACTCTCCCGCTGGGCGAGGGCGCGATTCAGAGCGGCAAGGGCGTTCTCATGCCCCTGGGCGCGGCCGCTCCGGAGCAGGGCGGCCATGCTGCCGCTCACCAGCCCCTTGGAGATCATCGTCTCCGCCTTCATGTCCGCCATGGACAGGTTGAGGCCCAGCGTCACCTCGTTCCGTCCGCAGGAGGATGCGCCGTCAATCTCTGCCCGGTAATCCTGGGCGATCTGCCCGGCAGCAGTGAGGTCCTGCACCGAGTACCGGGCTGTACTCCCGCCCGTCTTGCCCGCCGCCCGGAGCTGGGAGGCGATATAGGCGTCGTGGTTCTTCAGCCATACGCTGTCCGGGCCGGTCTGCTCCATGGCCTCATTCACCTGCTTCAGCGCGCCCCGGTAGGCGTCCTCTTTCTCTGAGAGGATGGAGGAAAAGCTGTCCCGGACTGCCTGGGCATCGCTGTCGGAGATACCCAGATTGTCCTGCAATAGCCGGGTATAGCCGTCGATCATCCCGGACTTCCCGGCCTGATAGACCTCCTCCAGCTTGGCACGCTGGGCGGTCAGCTCCTCGCCGCTGTAATTGTGCTCCAGCTTATCCAGTGCCGCCACATAGCGGGAAGCCATATAGTTCAGCCCGTCCTCCAGCTCCTCCGGGGAGGTGGCCTGGAATGACTTTAGCTCATGGGCCAGGCCGTTCCAGTCCACAGCGCCGTCCAGACCGTTCTGCCGCAGGGTATCTATGTAGGCGGAGATCACCTCGTCCTTGGTGGGGCCGCCCTGAATCCCCAGATCCCACCGGGCCTGCATCCGCCAATTTTCCAGGAACTCCTTTGATTTTTCTGGGTCATCCAGGTCTTTCAAATTGAAGGTCTGCGTTTCCTTCCGCCACAGACTCTCCGCCGCGTCCCGGATGGAGAAGCCCTCCCGGTAGCCTTGCCGGGCGGCTTCATCAATGCTTTTCAGAGTCCCGATGCCGCTGCTGTCCGTACCAGGGGCCACACTCTTGCCAGCGGAGCGCGCCGCGGCGCTGGGGTCACAGCGGAAGCCCGCCTGGGGCGCGCCAGTGGTGATCTGGCTGGTAATGTTGGGGACGTTTCCTAAACTTGAGAGGTTCATGGTGGTTCCTTCTAAAAATAGATTCATAGAGATTGCAGAATTGCTTTTATTTATCAGGCTGATAAGCTGGAATTGTTAAGATTCATGTAACCAGTCAATTCCCGGATAAAATTCTCCCGTCCGAATGAAATATTCAACAGCCTTGACACCCAGTTCAATATCTGTAATTGCATGAATTTTAGGGATGGGAGATTGGCCGCCGCTTTCAAGGTCAGTCCATATGCTTTTGTCCTCAAAGTCTGCTTTGCTAATTTGGCCGGCAGTATTAGCAAAGGCAGGATTATAAGAATAATAATTATTTTGTCCAAAATCCCCGGAGAATCCCAGAGCTATCCATTTGCCGTCACAGTTTACTTCAAGCCAATTATCCTCTACGTCCGGGTCTAAATACAAATAAATATTTATCCCATCCGATATTTCCTTTAGGACCTTTGCTATAATTTTTTCTGTAACTTCTGTCTCGTTATATGTCTTATAGGGCGGGTCAAAGTATTCAATTTGCTGCACTTTGATTGCTTGGGGATCAAACGGCGGGATGTTGTTTTGCCTTGAGATAATTTGAAGCTCCATAATTTTCTCCTCTCATACTTACAATTCCGATTTAGCGTTCTGACCCCAAAACTATTTTTCTCTGTCCTTCGGATGCCGGACTGTCCACAGGATAAATGCTCCCATGACCGCAACGCCCAGCAGCGTCCCTACACTACGCATATTCCAACTGATGCCGATGGTCGCTTCTGCCAGGACGCCCACCGCAAGGGTGATAATAGCCGCAACAATTTCCACGTTCGATTCCTCCTATTTTTTCATCAGGCCGGTAAACCGGAATTTGTCATTCAGCCTAATCGGGAAACAAAAATATAACTATCGTACTAATCACTTGAAGTATAGCAATGAACATAAGCAGATACTTTATTCCATGCTTAAACTTTGAAGAAAGCAGCAACATCCAACCAGACATTAAAATACTGTTGATTGACATAGTGATTCCGCCTATAAATCGATAGTTGTGCGTTACACAATGCTTTATTCCGTCTTTTATTCCATAAACGAAATATAAATCGTAAAATTGCCAGAGATGTAGCTGATACTTACATTTTTCTCCCCATTTGACACAATCGCCCCAGCAGAAGTATTGTTCTGTCCCTCAATATCCGCGGACGTTCCCTCAATCACAGAAAAACCGGCTTGCTGCAAGGACTCTATATAATCCGCATAGTCCGCTTCGCTCATATCTGTCAAATTGACAGCGAAGCTCTGGTGCTCCTCGTCAAATGCGACCCAGCTGACCGTACCGGGCGGAACTGGCAGATCATCGGTGAACGTATTTACAGGTCAAACATCTGTATAGGATATTTCCATGGGAGCATTGGGAGACAAATCGTGGGGGATAACTGCCTGGATGATCGCATTTACAATTTCCCGGTCTGTGTCAGATAGGCGGAGGCTCTGATCGGACTGCTCCAGCCGTTCATTGAATGTGCCGCAGCCGGAATGGTAGTAAATCGTCCTGCCATCAAAGGCCAGCACGCAGTCGCTGGCGCAGTCCGTCGCATCAGACACCCAACTCCCGGCGTCAAGGATTTGCTGGATCGTTTTTGTGTTCTCTTTTGACAGATCAAAGGCGCTGCCGCCCACCTGCGCCAGAGACATCTGTGCGGGCTGGGGGGCTGGAGCAGCTGGAGCAGTCTGCTGTTCATCATCTGCGCTGGTGACAGTGATACGCTCGATCTCTGCATTTCTGTGGTAATACACATGGACTGATGTGGTATCGTCCACCTTCCAGAAGTAGGCGTACTCGCCGGGCAGTTCGCCGTCAGCCTCGCCCCATACTTTTTCCAGGTCCGCCAGCGTACAGCCCTGCACCTGCTGGATCTGCTCACCGCCCCACTCTGCACCATTCTCTGCGATCTCTTCAAGGGATGGAATTTTGTCCGACGAGGAACAGGCACAGAGGGTCAGTGCCAGAGATAACGCAAGTATAAAAACAGTGATTTTTTCATAATGCACCCCCGGCATTATGCCTGCATATCCACGCCCTGCTGGTAGCCCTCCAAAATACTGGTATCAAAGGGTTTGCCCCAGTCCCAGCTGGGGTCCTGCTGGTGGACGTACTCACCCAGCCGGGCGGCCTCACTGTGGAAAATCTCATTCAGCGTCCAGGACGCGCTGAGCCGCTGCTCCGGCGCCAGAGACATCGTATAATCCCGGATGGCCTTGCTGATGTCCTCACCGTCGCTGACCCCATAGCCTTTTTTCATGTGGTCCAACGCGATCTGCTTGATCTGCCGCACCGCCCCTTCATCCACAGGGACCATTTTCCGGTAGTCCCCGGCGCCGTTCAAGCTCATGCCGGGGGTGCCGTAGGGGTTGACATGGGGCTTCCCCTGCTGCCGCTGGTTCAGTTCTCCAATTCGCTGCTGCTGTTGATTTTTCACCAGTTCTGTAATCGTCATGACAAAATCCTCCTATCAAAAATTGTTCATCAGCTTATGCGGCTCAGTCCCAAGTCAGCTTCGGCCACTCCATCCCCTGCGCGTTCGGAGAAAGCCCATCTTGTTCAACCGTCCATTCCTCCAAGAAAAACTCATATCCAACGCAGGACTCGTCCCGGCAGAAGAAGGTCCAGGTCAGCACATCCCCCTTTTGGCATTCCGTCGTGAGTTGTCCATTGCCAAAATAGTCACCCTGCGGCCGCTCCGGCCTCGCGGCCGGCTCCGCCGAGAGTTCCCCGTCAGTATAATTGCTCTCCTCACCTCCCGGATTTGCGGCCAGCTCCGCCACAAGCTCCCCGTTGCGCAGGAGGCGGAACGTGTTGTCCGTCGTCTTGGGGACCTTCTCGAAATAGCTGTACACGCTGGTATGCAAATTTGAAATCGTAACCACCCCGCCGCCGTCTTTGCTTTGCTCATACTCTGGTCCGCTGACACCATAAAGGTCGCATTGGACCGGCAGCAGCATGGCGGTGTCTCTCAGGTCCCCCATGCTCTCCTGACGCCGGGTCCCGCCGTTTTGGATGGCGGCGTCCAGGCTGACGATCCTGGAGCCGTTTAAGGGAATCTCCACCTTCCCGGTAAAACTCCCTGTGCCGTCGTAAACCATCGGCGCCCTGCCCTTGCTGTTCGTGCTTCCCATAGAGGTCCAAAGCAGTTCCAGAGCGGTGTCCTCCGTCCACTCCTTCAGCTTGACGGTCACTTCCACGTACAAGCCCCGCCTTTCCCGGTTCAGCGCAGGCGTATAGCTCCAATCCAGGACCAGATTATCCGCATTTTCCAAATCAGAGCGCAGGGAAGCGACCTGCGCTTCCAAGCTGCTCACATTGTCCATGATACTGTTCTGGGCATTCCATACGTCCTGTTCCAAATCGGAAATCCGCCGACGCTGCCCAAAGCTCAATATCAGCAGGACCACACAGAGCGCCAGCGTCAGGCCCCGCGTCCAGTCTTGTTTCCTTTCCAATGTTCTCTCTCCTGTCTCCATGATCTCACCGCGAATGGATGATGCCGTAGCAATAGGCCCGGCGGACGATCCGCCCGTCGTCCGTGCGATAGCCGTGATTCGGGTAGTCGTCCTTTCCAACAGACGCCTCATACAGCTCCAGCACCTGATTGAACTCCGCCTTTTTCAGCTCGTAGGGCAGATCAAAGCTCCGGGTGGGCAGGTTCCCCGCCGCCACGTCGCCGCTGAGGACCTGGGAATAGAGCAGGTCAAACAGCGCCTTCTGTTCCCGGGTCAGGGCGTCGTAGCCCTCCACTTCATCGCAGATGGGCACCGCCAAATCTCCATACAGCCAGCACCCCACCGGCGTGGGAAGCTCCATCTCCTCCCCGCCGGTGCGCAGACGTCCGGCCATGTCGGTGATGGACAGAATCGTCCCTGTCTCCGGCAGATACTCCACCCGGTAGGACGGCTGCATCAGCTGCTTCTCCGCGATCAGCGTCACGGCGCACTGGAGGTCTCCCTCCGTGGCGGAACGATAGTACACGTACCGTTCGTCCGGGATCTGCTTGGCCCCGTCCCGCACGGGCCGGTCCACCAGCAGCAGGGGGCCCACGTAGAGGGCGGGGGTCCCGGCCCGGTACAGCTCCAGGTCCCGCCCGGTCTTCTCGATCTTCCCATTCAGGCGGATTCCCAGGACCCCGAAGCCAAACACCAGCACCCCCAGGCCGCACAGGGCGGCGTAGGCGATCCACGGCGTTTTGGGCGGCTCCCGGCGCTCTTCCTCCAGCTGCCGGAGGTAGAAGGCCCGCCGCTCCTCCGCCGTGGCAAACTCCGGGGGCTTGACGCTCTCCCGCCGCCGCCGGGCCCGGCTCAGGGCCGCCCGCTCCAGCAGGAAGCAGGCCAGGGGCGTAAAGGGCATCGCCGTCAGCAGGATGCCGCAGATGATTCTGCCCCAATGCTCGCCCCGGAGGACCGACACCGCCGGGTCTGAACCGAACCGCCACCACAGCGCCTCTAGCAGCTCCGGCGCGCACAGGGCGGCGGCGGGCAGGGTGAAGGTCAGCAGGAAGGCCAGGAGCAGCCATTTTCGTTTCATCGCAGTCTCTCCTCCCCGCAGGAAATCCACAGCACCAGGCGGCTGTTGGGCAGATAGTCGATGCGCACCGGGTAGGCGTACATCTCGTAGTCCGTCAGGTCAAACTGGAGCTGGCCCATGCGGCAGTCCACGCCGTCTATGTGGATGTTCAGCACCCAGCGGTTGTAAATGCCCGGCATAATGGGCATCAGCAGCTTCGACCAGCGGGGATTGGAGTACCAGGGAATGGGGTCGTAGCCCTCCCGGGTCTCCCGGCCCAGTTGGGCCATGGCGTTGTTCCAGGCGGTGTCCTCCTCCATCTCCAGGGTGACAATGCCGGTGCTCCATTTCCCCTCCAGAACCAGCGGCAGGTCCCGGGCATAAGGGACCAGGGAACACGCCGGCCAGAGGGCCAGCGCCAGAGCCAAAGCCCAGGCTCCCCAGGCCCGCGCCCAGGGCGGACGGCGGCCGAACAGGCGATAGGTCAGCACCAGCCGCTCATAGCACTGGACGGCCAGCAGCGCGTCCAGCGCCAAATTCACCAGCAGCGGGGCCACGGAAGCGATGTACATATAGGGCCGGAAGGACCGCCCCAGGAAGGAGACCAGGTCCTGGAGCTGGTTTTCAAAGATGCCGCCCGCCGCCATCTGAAACAGCAGCGTCACCGCCGCCAGCAGAGCCGGGGCCCGCCAGAGCCGGGAGGCCGACAGCCGCGCCGCCAGGGCTTCCCGGACCAGCCGCCGCTCCCGGCGGGAGAACTGCTCCTGATGCTCCCGGAACCAGACGTAGGCGTCGTCCCACTGCCCCTGGTCCGCCAGCTCCGCCAGGGGCCTGAAAAATTCATTTCTATCCATGGCCGTCACACGTTGTTCCGGGCGACGGCGTTTTTCAGGGCGTCCTCCTCGGTGAAGGAGAAGGTGTAGGACACCTGCCCCTTGGTGTAGGAGATAGCGTTGACATCCTCATTTTCGCTGAACTGATAGCCTTTCAGCGCCCCGTCCATATAGTCTTTTATCTCTTCCTTGCTCTGCCGGTCCAGCTCCAGCCCGGCAATGGAGACCGGAAGCCCGCATTCCCGCATCTGGGCCACCTTGCAGGAGATGGCGCAGATTTTTCCCTCCCGAATCTCCACCTGCTCGGAGGTGGGATTGTAGAGCCAGCAGGAGAGCGGTGCGCCCGCGCCGTCCTTGGGCTTGAAGGGCACCGCCGTATTGTAATAGGTCTTGGCCTCCATCACCGCACCGCTGTAGTTATATGTATAGACAGAATTTCCCTCCGTGGACATGGTAGCGAGGATATAGCCGTCCTCCATGAACTCCCGCACGGTCATGGTCCGCATCTCATAGGTCTTTTCGCCAATGGTGATCTCCGCCCTGGCCCCTCCGGCCCGAAATGTAAAGATTCCGCCGCAGATCAGAATTGCCAGACAAATGACCCCCAGAATCGGATGCTTCTTTTTCATACCAGTCGTTCCTCCTGTTATTTAATGCTTGGTTCTGCGCTCCCCCTTATATAGGCATTATTGCCTATAACGATTTTCTCTCATTATAGGCAATAATGAAGATAATTGCAAGAGGGGAGTGGAGAGAATGATTTCCTACGCGCCGCTGTGGGCCACCATGGAAAAAAAGCACGCCACCACCTACACGCTCCAGTTCAAGGGCGAGATCAGCAGCTCCACCATCCGGCGGCTGAAGGCCGGGGAATCCGTGTCCACCAACACGCTGAACGCCCTGTGCCGGATTCTCCGGTGCGATCTTCCCGATATTGTGGAATACATCGACGATGACCTGGGGCAAGCTCCTTAAAACCGGCTCTCCCATAGTGCCGTCCCGGAAGGGGCGGCGCTTCTTTTACTTCTCGGCCTTATAGACCGGCGTGACGGAGCTGGTCATGCCCGATTCTTCAAACTCGCTGATGGTAGCCGAGAGGCTGAGCTTACCGTCCGCCATGTTGCCCTGGTAGCTGCCGCTGACCATGCCGGAGTTTACCAGGGCGTTCTGGTCCGCCGTCTGGAAGTCGATGCCCATATGGGTGACCACACGGTCTCCGTCCTTGGTAACGCCCATGTACATGCCGGGCGTCTGCTGTGCCGCCTGGGCATAGAACTCATTCAGCCCGGCTATCGTTTCGTCGTCCAATTCTCCGTTATTGGCCTCCGACACTTCCTCAACGCAGGCGATCATCTCATCGCCTAACGCGGCAAAGTAGTAGGTATGCTCCACATTGTCTATGGTATTGGTGCAGACCGCCATCTGGAAATCCGCGTAGTCATAGAAGCCGCCGGTGAACAGGTTCATAAAGTCGTGGTCTGTGTACCCCCGGTGGTCGATGACATAGCCGCCGTTTTTATCCGTCGCCATGGCCCGGACGGTCTCCTCCTCTCCCATGGCCGCGTTGGCAATTCCCTGGCTCATCCATCCGGCGTAGTCCGCGAAGGCGGTTCCGCCCTCCCGGCATTGGCTCTCCATGGCCGCCAGCATCGCCTCGTTGATGGCGGAGCGGAAATCATACTGGGCGGCGGTGATGTACACCATGCTGTTTCCCACGGCTCCCTCGTCCCCCACGCGGAAGGTCAGGCCGGTCATCTTCTCCCGGAACTGCCGATACACGGCGTCCAGCTCCGAGGCGGCTTCGCCCTCGGCCACGGGGAAGACGGTCAGCAGGGGATTCTCTTCCTCCAGGTAGGTCCTCGCCTGCTCGAACTCCCCGTTCTGCAGGTTCGTAAGGAAATGGACAGTGGCCTCCTCCGCTGAATCTGCCGCCTCCTGTTTGGTCCCGCCGCCGCAGGCGGTGAGCGTCAGGCACAGGGCCAAAACGAAAAGGACCTTGATTTTGCGTAAGCGTTTCATGTTGAATTCCTCCTTAGATATTGAAAACAGTAGACTTTTTTCTATTTTATAATTGTGATCTATTCCCCCGGATCACGGCAGCCAGCCACAGTCTTGGGACAAAGCATACGGAACAGAGTAAACAGCGCAAATCCCAAGGCAGCCCCGATGGTGTTATAAATCAGATCATCCACATCAAAACTGCGCCCCAATACCGGCTGAATAATCTCAATCAACAGCGAGCAACTGAAGAACACAAACACCATATTCTTTGCTTGGACCCTTCGGTCAAGCAGCGGGAGCAGAAAACCCAATGGAATAAACATCAGCACATTACCGACTGCCATGAACCGCACCCAGGAACCGCCTGTCAATTCTCCGCGCCAATACCTGACAATGGAGGGAATCAAGCTGTATTCAAGTTTGAACAGTGGACCAATCGTTGTGCCTGGATAACCGTTGAACAGGTAAAGCCAGATGTACGTCCAGAAGTTATTGGGGGGCCAAACCAGCGACAGCAGACCCGTCAAATAGCAGACGAATACCGCAAGCACAGCTTCCCGCTCCTTATTGACGGAAGAAAACCTTCTTTTCCGGCTGCAGCGGCGGACATATACGAAAACAACCGCCGCCAACAGGCTGATGGGCAGAACTTGCATAAATTGAGATATTACATTACCCGACAAGAACAGCTTCTCTAGCATGTATCCGCACCTCCCGATTGGCTGCCCGAATCCGTCCTTTGGCTTTCCAGCTCCGCCAGCCAGGACTCCGCCAGAAAATATTCAACCGGCATAACGGCAATCCGATCCTGCCCATAAAGGCCGCAAGTCTCCTTCAAGGCTTGCCGGCAGCCCTCCAGCTCACCCTTTTCATACCTCTTCACCGCTATCAGAAACTTTGCCGGAACCAGTGCCCGCAGATAGAGCTTTGGGTTGGTTTCTTTCGCTGTCTCCGATAATAGCTGTGCCTCGCCGATTTTGTCCCGGAGGAACCGGACCGGCGCAAAGGCCGGTTCCGTGCCCGCCTTTGTCCGAAGCCGCGCGTTGAGTACCTTTATGCTCTCCCGCTTGAGGTCTTCGCCCTCCATGACAACGGCCATGTAGTACATCAGGCATGGAGCCTGGATGCGGTTCGGCTGGTAATTCGTATGCGGCGCCTCCCGGATGGCCTGGGCCGCCTCCGCATAGTGCCCCTGCTTCATACATGCGATGGCAAGATCAATCAGCCATATGGAAGAACGGGCGTCATAGCCCCTTCGGGCCGACTCCTCCACCTCCTGACGCATCATATCCCGGCAGACCCGAGCAGCCTCCGCATACTCTCCAAGAGCCAGCAGCGCCCGCACCTGACTGCCCGGCTGCAAGTCTCCGTACTCTCCCGGGTCCGTTTTGCACAGATGCCCCTTTTCCTGGTATACATCGCAAAATTCCTGATAACGCTTTTCCAGGATCAACGAGTAATGACCCAAACAGATCCCCCCAAACAATATTCCAAAAAAAGGAAGGCACTTTGTACTGTAACTTTGCTGCACAATACAAAACGCCTCTTAACCCTGGGATCATATCCACTGGAAAACCTGACTGACAACCCTGCTGCCGGCACGCTCGCTTTCCAGTGGCGCAAACACTGTGATTCCGCCATTTCCTACGCCTACGCGCAAAATACTCTTTACTACCCTATCATCAAAAATCCAACTCCGCAGGAACAGCAGCTGTAAAAGGCGTTAAATCATTGAATGATTGATTTTAGAATTTCGTTTGAACGCTGCCGGCAGAGCAGGCAATTCCTCTGCCTTACGGTGGATAGAACACACTTTCAGCGATCTGAATCAGTGTTCCGGCGTCCAGCGCCGCAGAAAGCCAGAAAACCTCCCCCGGTTCCTGGCCGTCCCAGACCAGATAGAGAACGCCATCGGCCGCGGAGTACAGCTCCGCCGCCTGTCCGTTCACCAGGACGCTTTGGGACTCCAGGCCCTTCACGGCCTCCTGGAGTTTTTCCTTCTCCTCTGTCTCTGGAGGACCCAGGAACGCAAATTGGATTTCATCGCCGTTTTCGTCTTCATACTGGCGTTCCTTGGAGCTGGAACCGGCAGAGCCTCCCGTGCAGTGATACCCCATGGGAATCCAGTTGGGCTGCCGGACCTTTGGAGAAGGCGCTGCCCCCTCGATGCTCTCCGCCATTTTGAGAATGTCCTCCTCCGGCAAAAACGCGCTGATGTAAAAGAGTGCCCCTGCCTCTGGGTCCTGCCAAACCAGCTCGCTATTTGCGCCTCCTGTGTCCACCAAATACATATCGGCCGGATTCCTGCCTACAAGCACCTGTTTTTCCTCAGCGTTTTCGTTGGGGAAAAGATACGACCTGGCCCCCTCACGGTCCAGCTGAACCATGAAATGCAGCAATCGACCCTCCGGGTTTTTGTAGAGGAACGAGAACGAATTACCGAAGGTATCATTCTGCATATACAGCTCATAGCCCTCCGGCACCCAGGTGAGCCTGTATTCCACCGGCAGAACCTCCACGCTCTCCGCCATGGCGGTCAGCTCCTCCTGGGAACAGGGGGCGATCATCCAGAACAGCAGCCCGTCCCGGGCCCAAACCAGAGCGTTCCCTGCCTCCTGCGTTTCCTCCAGATAGAGGTCCGCAGCAGCGCCGTCCACTGTGACGGGCCGGGCCTCCATCGCCCCGCCCAGAGTGGAGGAGATCTGTAGGCTGGCGGTTTCTGAGCCCCGCCGGTAGGCCAGGGTAATCTGACGGCCCTTTTCATCCCGGTAAAGCACATGGCCTCGATTTTCCCGCAGGGAGCGTTCTGCCTCCTGATACCCGTAAGGCATCCAGGTCAGCCAGTACTCCTCCAGGGGCGGCGGCTCCTCTCGTTTCTCCATGCTCTCCGCAACCCGAACCAGTTCCTCCCCGGTAAGAGGGCCGGAAATCCAGTAAAGAATCCCCGTGTCCCGATCCACCCAAACCAAGTTGTTGGCATTGCCCGGTACCCGATCCAGGTACAGATCCGCCGGATTCTCTCCGACAAATACGGAAACGATCTCCGCTTCCCCAACCAGCATCAGTGTTCCGGGATCAAAATCTTCGGGATGGAGAATGGTCAGAAGTCCTCCCTTTCCGTCCTCATAGCGGAGGATACGTTGTCTCCGCAAATCATCGGTAGTGGTCTCATAGTATCCCTCCGGCAGCCAGGATGGGTAGAACATCACTTCTTGAGGCGCGGTGCGCATACCCTCCCCGATCTGAATCAATTCCTCTCCGGTAAAGGGGCCGGAAAGCCAGAAGAAGACGCCGCTCTCTCCGTCCACCCAGACCAGATGGTGGTCCTCCTGACCCAGGAACAAAAACGCCTGGTCCTCCCCAACCAACACGGAAACCGCGTCCGCCTCGCATTTGTCCGGGCGCAGGCCGGTTATATCAAATTCCTGGGCATAGGTGATGGTCAAACGTCCGCCCTTCCCGTCCTCATAGGTCAGGACGCTCTTTCCGGCGTCCAGGCCCTTGGGGACGTTATCCCCCTTCGCCGGGCAGTCCTGGGCGGAGGTCTCATCGTACCCCTCCGGCAGCCAGGACGGACGAAAGCGCACATTCCGGGGGACGGCTTCCACGCTCTCCGCCATGCAAACCAGCTCTTCCCCGCTTATGACGCCGCCAATTCGAAACGCAGCCCCATTCCTCTCGTCCACCCATACGATAGCGTTGGCTTCTCCCTCTTCCGAATCCAGATACAGATCGGCGGGGAGCCCGTTGACCTGGACCTTTTGATAGATGATCTCATTCTCTCCCGCAATCTGGAGGACCGGCGACGACATGTCCGAAAAATAGGTGAACACTGCGATATTGCCGGTTTGGTCGTCTATATAAGTGACAGACACAATACCGGCAGAAAACACAAACCGGTGCTCGATCCGATACCCGGCCGGCACATAGGTGGGCTGATAGAGAACCTCCTCCTTTGAAACGGCTTCTCTTTCCTCGTTCCCAAAAAACTTGTAGAGGAAATAGTTGTCATGAATTTCCCGCACCCAGCCCGCAAAGACCTCCCGGGCCTCCGGGCTGACCGCCAGCACCGCGCACCCGCTGAGCAGCAGCGCCAGCAGAAGGCACGCCGCCGCATGGAGGGACTTATACCAGACCGGATGCCTGCCCCGGCGCAGCAGCTTTTTCATCCTCCGCTCGAAGTTGGGAGAAAAGGTACGCTCCGGTGCTTCTTCCAATAGCACTCCGTATTCCAGCCGGGCCGTGTCCAATATGACTCCGTGAATCAGCCGATCCAACGCTTGCTCTGTCATAACAGCTTTCTCCTCCTCTCCCGTTGGGACCGCTTCTTACTGCACTTTTCCAATGCTCTCCGCGACTTTCATCAGTTCCTGTTCCGTAAGCGTGCCGCACAGGTTGAACGTCAACTGTTCTTCATTATCCATCCAAATCAGGACAGATATATGTCCCTCCGAGCCCAGGTACATGTCCGCCGGCTTTCCCAAAACCGAGGCCGGCTGGTAGCTGTCTCCCTTCTCCAGCTCAATCTCCATTTCGGTGCTTTTCGCATTCTCCATCACCAAGAGAGTGAAATAGTCTCCGTCCTGGCCCCGATAATTCAGTATTACCGGCAGCTTGGCGCCGCCGGAGAGCAGCGTATAGCCCTCCGGCACCCAAGCGGGGCAGTAGGCAAGGGGCAAAGTCTCCACACTCTCAGCCATCCTGACCAGTTCCTCCCCGGAAACCGGCGCGGCGATCCAGAGGAAAAAGCCCGTATCTTCGTCTGTCCAAACAAGCACATTCCGGTTACCCTCCTGGCCGTCCAGATATAAGTCCGCTCTGCGTCCGTGGACCTGCGCCTCATGTGCCTCAGCGTTTTCCGTGTAAACCGTCATGGAAAGCTCCGGCGCGTACCCGAAAACCGCGGTCTCTTTGCCGTCTGCTTCATAGGAAATATTCACCATTCCATACAGCTGCGGCCGCTCCGCTTCCTGGTAGCCCTCTGGGAGCCATGTTGGAAGAAATGCAATCTTTGTCAAGTCCTCTTGAACGTCCTGATCCGGTCCGACATACTGATAACTAAAATAGGTATCATGGACTTCCCGCACCCATCCGGCGAAGGCCTCCCGGGCCGCCGGACTGACCGCCAGCACCGCGCACCCGCTGAGCAGCAGCGCCAGCAGAACACATGCCGCCGCGTGGAGGGCCTTATACCAGACCGGATGCCTGCCCCGGCGAAGAAGCCTTTTCATCTTCCGCTCAAAGGCGGGGGAGAAGCTATGCTCCGGCGCTTCTTCCAATAGCACTCCGTATTCCAGCCGGGCCGTGTCCAGTATGACCCGCCGGGCCAGCTGGTCCAGCGCCTGCTCTGTCATGTCTGTTCCCTCCCGCACTTCCAGTCACTTGTCCTTTATGGGCGCTTTCTTGTTCGCCGCCTTGTGGAGCGAAATCTGAAACACAATCCCCAGAATCGTGCCCAAGTATATGGCGTAAGCCGGCATGATCGCGCTGATAAGAAGAACCCCCACCAGAAAATAGATTCCCCGCTTTTTGCTCTTTTGCGCTGCACGGTACACAAGCACCCCCAGCAGAACCGGGATGCCCAAAAAGAAGATAACCATCACGATCACTGCCGCAACCATCCGTTCATCCACGGTTATTCCTCCTAAATCTATGGATAATCTATGGATTTCCCCAGCGGAGTCCGCCGCTCCGTCGCGTCAACGCCCGCTTACTATGATTACCGCAGCGAGAGGCCGGATTCTCACATGATTTTTCAAGAATTTTTCAAAAAATTTTCAGCGGCCAAAACAGCTCTTAGTAGACATCGTTGAAAACCTCTACTCCCAGGATTTCAACAATGGTCCCCTCCAGGTATTCCCTCCCTGATTCCAGGTCAGAGTTCAGCCGGTGTACATTCTGTACGTTGTATAAAATCGCCCGGTATTGAACCGTTCCGCCGTCTTTCAGCCTCAGCCGAAGCGGGAACAGCAATATGACTGCGGCGGCAGCAAACAACACAATCTTCCGTTTCAAGCAGGTTTCCTCCTTTGGAACCGCTATTATCTGACATTCTCTACAATGTCAGGTCCCAGGGTAATGTACTTTTCGAGAACCGCATTGACAGCGGCCCGTTCCGCATCGGCCAGCGGAAGGCTCCTCCCTTCGGTCAGCACGACCTCCTAGACCTCGCCGCCGTCACGGTCTCCCGGATTCTCCTCCGAATCCAGAAGCTCCTATTTCAGCCTGGAGGCCCAATCTCTCAGCGCGTCAAGTTCGTTGCCCTCCGCCGTCCACTCCGTCACCGTTCCCCCGGCCCGGTGTGTGATCTCCGCTTTCGTTACATCATCTGCGATGTCAGCCGCTATGGGACGGCCCGGACCGCCCGCCCCAGGAGCAGGCACACAGCCCGTCAGGCCAAACACGCAGATCAGGGCCGAGAACAGTATGGTTATCGTTTTCATTTGCATTTCTCCCCTTCCATGATGAGCGGACAGGGCTTCCATCGCAGTTCGCATTCCCCGGTGGCATTTATAAACTGCCAGCGCAGATAATACCTGCTGTCCGCATACAATTCCACCCTGCTGGAAGGACAGCGGCGGTTCAGCTTTAATAAGGGCCGCTTCTTTCTGTCAAGCAAGGAAAACTCCGCCTCCCCCTTTGACAATTGCGTATTCAGTATCAACTCATATGTGCTGCTCTCATGAAATCTGCCCACACGCTGAACCCAGCCGGTGCAGGAATCCAGGTCTACCTTGTCAGCGCTTTTCCCGGGACGGGACATGAACAGAACCGCCCGGATATTCTTTGATACGGCAATCCCCCGGCCGTATAGGAAATACATCACGGCACAAAGGAAAATCGCAAGCATTGCAAAGCAGGCCCATATATTCAATATTTGTCCCTCCCAACCACTCGTTTCGTCTGTCCAGGCAACAGAAAATCCGCTCCCTCACTATGTTAACGCAGCGAAGAAGCGGATTCTCACATGATTTTAATAGAAAACATGAAAAAACTTTTTCAGAGCCATGACGGAAGGTCGTTACGCATCCATCAAAAAGCCTTCCTGCTCCACGATATTCCGCAGGAACCGGCGGCCCCGGCTGATCCGGGTGCTGACCGCCGTTTTCGTCAAACACAGCTTGGAGGCGATTTCCCCATCGGAATAGCCCGCCAGCTTCATCTCCAGGGCCGCACGGTACGACAGGGGCAGACGGGCAAAGGTCTCCACCAGGGTGTGATAATCGCTGACGGACTCCGCCGTTTCCGCAAAGCCGTCCCAATCCTCCAGCGGAGCGGCGTCCTTCTTCTTGCGCTGGAGAGAAATCGCCTCGTTCCTGGCAATCACAACGACCTGCGGAGCCAAATCCTTGGCCGGTATGTTCTGAAACCTGGAAAACTTCTTGATGATCCGCAGGAAGGCATTGTGAACTGCGTCCTCCGCGTCCTGGTCGTTGTGCAGGATGCCGTCCGCCGCGCGGAACATGGCGTCTCGGTATTTCAGGTAGATTTCCTCAAACCGGACCTTTTCCTCCGGTGTATCCAGCATTTGCAGATAGAGCATCAGCATAGGCGCTACCTCCTGACAGGCGTTTGGAGCCCGAAAACATACCTTCCTACTTGCACATCGGCAAATTCCATTAAAAAATAAGGTTTTGGGCAAATATCCCCCCAAAGCAGGGACTTTAAGGGGCCTTTTGAGCTTCATCCTTCTCACTGCCGGACGAAACCAAGCAGAACGATATGCCGGAATACTGTTTCTATCATATCGGTAATTGGTCAAAAAGTCAAGGTTTGTAAAAAGCGGCGGCGCCGCATTGTTCAGAATGTGATCCACTATGGTGAAGCAGTAGGCCCCGTATTTGCTGGATGTCTCAGATATGGCGTCCGCGTTCTTCTGCCAGTACAGCTCTATGATTCGGCAATCCTCCATGTGTCGTCACCGCTCTATCGTTTGAAGGTCCCTTCATCCTATAGGACAGGAGCGCGTATGAAAACCTTACACATTTTTTCAAATCTGCAGTCCCTTTTGCATCTGATCCCGGTTGAATATTCAGGGATACGAATTGCTGTTATCTCCTGACACTATCATACTAACGGACCGGAGCATGGTCAAGCCCCGCTCTTTTAAGCAAAGACCGGCTGAAAAGGACGGAGGCCCTGCATCTCAGGGCCTCCGTCCTTCTCTTACGCCTTTACAGCTCTTTTAGAAGTTCCTCCGCAGATACGCCATACAGCTTTGCCAGGGCAATCAGATTCGCCGTGGAGGGGTCGGACGTGCCGTTCTCCCATTTGCTGACCGTCTGCCGGCTGACGCCCACCGCCACGAACTCCTGGGATATCCTGCACCGGGCCCGGTTCTCCCGGAGCCTCTCCCCAAGGGTCCCCCCGGACTTCCTTGGCCTCCGCTCTCGCCGGACTGCCCTCGATATACTTGTGCAGTGCCCTCACCACGAGAAGAATCAGGTACACGAAGAGAGCGGCCAGGGGAATCAAAATCAGCAGCGAAAATAGAATAACCTTGAATCCTGCGGCCATGAAGCCACCTCCTTTTCGCTTCGATTTTATCCCGGCAAGGGCGGTTGCAGCTGCCAACTATTCCGCAACTTTGGGTTGCCGGGAGGGTGGAACAGCGCCTGTCGTCCGGCGGGCCGCCTATTCCAGCGTGTCCCCCACCAGCTCCGCCCACAGCGTTTCATAGGGCCGGGGCTTCACCGGGTTTTCCCTGGCGTACTCGCCCATGGGGCTGGTGACCCGCTGGGGACGGTCCAGGTTGGCAAGCAGCAGGTCCAGGGCGTTCCGCAGGGCGGGCAGGTCGTGGATGAGGTAGGCGGGAGTGACCTTGCCCAGGAAGGTGTCCTTGGGATACTTCTTCCCTTCCACGTCCATATAGGTCCACTTGTCCGCCGCGTGGAACTCCGCCGTTTTCTTGTCCTCCCGGACCCAGGCCAGGAGGAAGCGCCCGCTGTCCTGCCGGAGGACGATGTGCCGCCGCTCTCCCGCCGTCTTCCCCCAGGTGAGCCGGAGCTTTTGGCCGCCGCCCAGGAGGAAGCCTGCCAGGAGCTTCTGGACCTTGGGGCGGTTCCCCTCCGTCACCGCCAGGGTCTCCACGCTCCCCCCGTCATCTACCCGGGCGGCGGAGCTGGGATGCTCGTAGAAGTAGAAGCGCGCGTCGGGCCGGTTGTGGGCCCGCTCCATGGGGAAGCCGCCCAGGAGCTGCTTGTCCAGATTGTACTTCACCCGCCCATGATCCACGTTGACGGCATAGCTCCAGATGCGGCCCGCCATGGGCTTGACGTTGTTGGGCCAGCTGACCTGGGAGAAGATCGTCTCCAGATGCCGCCGGATGGTGAAAAAGTTCCGGTGGAGTACGTTCGGGAACAACCGGCTCTGCCGGAAGGGGACAGCCTGGGGAACGTGCTTGTCCTGCCCGTAGATCTCCGGCTTTTCCAGGAGGGCGTAGCTCTCGGCACAGAAGTCGTCGAAGTAAAAGCAGACGTACCGACCGCCGCTTTTCATCAGCACCAGGGACCGCCGGGGCTCGTAGTCCATGGGCGGCTCGTCCACCGGGAAGGCGCACGTCCAGGACCACTCCAGCCGCTCCACCCGGCCCGTGGAAAAGAGGGTCAGAAGCTCCTCCAATTTCTCCGGCGTGACTGCCTCTCCGTGCAGCTCCACCGGGGTACTCCACAGGGGCGGGAGGTCCTTGTCCTTACTGCGGACGGCATAGTCCCACTGGGCGTAGACCGCCTCCGGCAGGACCTTCAGCGCCTCCATGGGGAAGCCCTTGGGGTGGAGCTGGTCCTCCAGAAGCTGCTTTGCCAGGGCCTCGGCGGCCTGGGCGTCCTGGATGTCATCGAATTTCTCCATCAGCTTCTGCCCAAAAGGCGTCTGCTGGAACAGGGCCAGCACCCGGTCCCGCTGGAACCAGATGCAGACGTACAGCACTTCCGTGTTCTCGGCGAAAATCTGATAGGGCAGGAAGCTGACCGGAGGCAGGGACCGGGCCCACTCCGGTTCCTCCGCGTCCTCCATGCCCACTGCATCGGGAATGGGAAGCCCGCAGACCTGATCGGCAAGGCAGGCGGCGATGAAGGCCCGTCCCTCCTCCGGGGCGGCGGTGTCCTCCAGGCGGCGGAGGATTCCCGCTTTCACAGTTTCGTACTGATTGTAGTCGGCGGCGGTGATGGGCAGAAGCCGGAGGAACGTATCGGTGTTCGGGGCCCACTCCATCAGCTGGTCCCAGATGAGGCAGGGGCGGCGCACCGGCTCTCCGTTTCTCAAAAAGCTCATGTACCGAAGGTGGAAGTGGACGGTGAACAGGGCCTTCCCGAGTTTCAGTGTCTCGGAAACAGGCTCCGGGGTCTCCTCCCCCTCCACGCCCAGGAATTTCCGGCTCCACTCCGGCAGGTAGGGAAACTCCTGGTTGAGATACCCCAGCAGGGGCTGTTTCGTCTCCCGTTCCATGGAGTGGTAAAAGGCGGTGTTCAGCCAGTGGCGGAAGAAGGGCCGATAAGCAAGGGTCAAGGTCTCCGGTATCTCCGCCTCGTTGTCCTGATGGTTCCGCAGGTCGATTCTCTGGCGGCGGCGGGAGTCCCCGATCAGCTGCGTCAGCTGGGCGGCGCAGGGGGCGTCCGGGTTTTGCGCGTAGTAGTCCAGAACCTCCTGGGCAAAGTGTTCCCCGCTCCACTGGACATGGTATTTCATATGCTCTTCCGCAAACTTGCGGTTTCGCAAAGCCTTCTGGAAGTCCGGGCGGCTGAAAAAGGCCCTGACCTCCGTCCCGGCCTGTTCCCAGTCCTCCGGCTTCCCAGTTTCCTCCAGGGCCCGCACCTTTTGGCGGAAGACCTCAAATTCCCTGTTCAGCGTTCGGATGTCCAGCTCTCCCTCCGCGATGTCGGGAAATTGCTCCAGCACCCGGGCCCGAAGGTCCCCATAGAGCAGCTTGGCCCGGCCCATAAGGGCGGTTTTCAGCTCCAGCTTCTGCCAGGCCATTTGATAAAGCTCCTTGGGCAGCTTCTCCCGCTGGAAGAAGTGGTTGATGAGCCGCATACCCGCCGGGTGGCGCTCCGACGGCCCGGGGTTTTTGTCCTGGAAGTTCCCGAGCATATAGCCGTCCAGGATTTTACCCGCCTTCCTCAGCTTCCCATCTGTCCAGCGGCCTTTTTCCGCCAGCCGGAGAAGAGCCCGGTAGTCCGCGAAACTCCAGGAGATCGCCTTCTCCGCCCCTTTGAGGGGCTTCACCGCAGGACCGCGGGCGGCCAGCTGGAACAAGAACTCCTGTCCCTCGAATTGGGCGTCCTGTTCGATTCGGAAACTGAACTCCGTCCGCTCACTGCCATCCGGGTTCCGGTACACCGCCCGGTCCACGGCAAACTGGTAGACGGCGCACAGCCAGGTCAAAAACTCCCGGGGGATGGGATACTCCTCCTCCAGCCGGACGGCCTGCTCCAGAAGAAAGCCCGCAAACCGGCGCTCCCAGCAAACGTCCAGGAAGGCCCCGGAGGTGAAATAGTCCCTCCACGCCTGGTGGTCCTTCCGCCGCTTCCCGGTGTAGAGGTCCAGGAAAGCCTTCGCCGCCGGGTGGTCCGCGAAGGGGTTGGGGCCCTCGTCGATAACGGCGGGGCGGTCTGTCAGGGTCCAGCCTTCATCTTCCGGTCCCGCCGCCTCCGGTACGGTGGGCGGGAACGCAGCTTCTTCCCGGCCCTCGGCGTAAGCCAGCGCCGCCTGATAGGCCCGCCGCAGCTTCATGAACCCTTCCGGGTCCTCCTCCGGGTGGCAGGTCTTGGCCCTCTCCGCGTAGGCCCGTTTGATGGCGGAAACGTCTTTCGTGGCCTCCAGGCCCAATGTGGTCCAAAGTTCATCCATCCGGTCCTGCCTCCTTAAGTCTTGTGTACCAGCGCCGCCCGCAGCTCCTCATAGGGCACGCGCACCTCCGCGAACTGGCCCGGCTGGTCCAAAACGGGACCCGTGTTGTCGATGTCGTCCAGCAGCAGATCTATGCCGTTCCGCAGCCGCTTGAGGTCCTCATGGACCAAACAGGCCGGAAGGGCGCGGCCCATAAACCGCCGGGGTTCGTCCGATGCGTAGGCCAGGGCCCGGCGGCCGCCGTCCTCCAGCCAGAGCATCATGTAGTTTCCTTGGTCCTGTAAAAGCACCAGATGCCGAAGCTCTGTTTCCCCTTCCGCCGGGCGGAAGGGCCAGCTGACACGGACGCCCGCCAGCCTGCCCATCATGAAGTGGACCAGCTCCTCCGCCGCAAGGCCGTAGTTGCCGCTTCTCAGCGCCGTGACCGTCCGCTCTCCGCTGGGGTCCACAGTCTCCAGCTCCGAGGCGGGGCGGCTGAGGACGAATTTTGCCAGGTTGTAGTTCCTCCCCCGCGCCGCCGGGACGCCGCCCAGCTTCTGCTGGGCCATGAGGACCTTGTGCTTGGGGTCGTGGCGGCTCACGTCGCAGCTCCAGAGCCAGCCCCCCGGTCCTCCGGCCTGGAGCTGTCCCCAGCCCATCTGGCCCAGGACCAGATCCATGTCCCGGAGAAGGTCCTGGGCGCTGTGGAAGATGGAGTATTCCGCCAGCTTCCCCATGCCGAAGGGCACGTAGGCGATGTCTCCGCAGTCCACGGTCTTGTAGGTTTCCGCGTCGGCCAGCAGGGCATACCAGTTCTCCCCCCCGCCAAAGCTGTTCTCGAAATAGAGGCAGGCGTATTTGCCGCCGTCCTGGCGGAGTACCAGACGGCCCTCCATCCACTCCATCTCCAGCCGTTCCAGTTCGTCCTGAGAGAAACGGTACAGCAGGGCGGAAAGGGCATCCCCGGTCACTAAGATTTCCGGCGGGATCGGTTCTTCCTCCTTCGGCTGTTCCTCCACAGCCTGCCGCACCTTGGCGATGATGGGCTCCATGTCCGCCGGAATCTCCCCGGCCTCTTCCCACTCCGCCAGAAACGCCTCGGCGTTGACCTTGGGCGGCTCCCGGAGGATGTCGATGTGGGACAGGCCCTCCTCCACGCCGCCGACAGGTGTATAGAAGATTTTCCAGGGCAGTTCCCGGAGGCGGGAGAGGTCGAAGAACCGGGGGTCTGTCAGCTCCGCCAGCCGCCGCCGCGCCGCCTCAAAGCCGCTGTCCGCGGTGAAGCGGATAGGGGGAAAGTCCTTTTCATGGTCCGGCGTCCTCTTCACAGAGCCGGGCGCCGCTGTCCAGGTCCCGTTGACGTCCGGCAGCAGCTGTTCCTGCACCCGCCGCCCGGAGAAGGTCTGCCTGTAGATAGTTACAGCCGCCTCATCCTCTGTCCATTCGGCGGTGTAGAGCTTCCCGCCGCCCTCCATAGACAACTCCAGGGGAAACGCCTTCTCCGGCGGCACCGGCTCTCCGGTCTCCTGGTCCAGGGGCAGGCGGCACACATGGCCCGCAAGGCACCAGACAATAAGGGCCCGGTCCTCCTCCGGCACGGGCAGGTAATCCAGGCGGCGGAAAATCTCTTCCGCCACCCTGTCAAAGTCCTTGTAGGGCGCCGCCGTGATGGGCAGGAGCAGGGCAAACCAATCGCCGCTCTCCTGGGCCGTCTGTTCCCAGGTGAGGCAGGGACGGTACACGGGCTTCCCGTTCACCCGGTACTCCAGATGCAGGGGATAGCAGTCGATCTCCACCGTGCCCATGGCCGCCGCAATGGTCCGGGGTGTTCCGTCCGCCCGCTCTGTAAAGCGGCGGCTCCATCCCGCCTGATAGGGCAGGTACTTCTCCAGGTATTTCAGCAGGGGCGCCCCAGTATCCGGGTCCCGGGCGGTGTAAAAGGCGGTGTTCAGCCACCAGCGGAAGAAGGGCCGATGGCGAAGCGTCAGCCGCTCGTAGTAAGGAATCCCCTCCGGGTCCGCCGCGTCGTCCTCCTGGCTCCAGCGTCTGGCCTCGCAGAGCCGGAGGTCCTCTTTCAGCCCGGAGATCACCTCCTCCGCCCGGGGAATGTCAGCGTGTTCCTGATAGTATTCCAGCATCCGGCGGACCAGGGTCTCCCCCATGCTCTCCCGCCGCCAGGGGGAGTAGGTCAAAAGCTGCTCCTCCAGGAACCGGGGTACCGGCAGGGCCCTCTGCATCTCCTGCGTCTGGAAAAACGCCTCGGACTCCGACGGTTCTGTCTCCGGGGCCATTCGGATGCGTTTCTGGTAGGCATCCAGGTTCCGGTTCAGCTGGAGGAAGTTCACCGGAACCTCTCCGCCGATCCCCGGCACCCGCTGGACCGCCAGCTCCCGGATGGGCCCGTAGAGGACCTTGGCCCGGCCCAGCACGGCGCTCTTGAGGTCCAGCCTCTGCCACGCGGAACGGTAGACCTCCTCCGGCAGGTCCTCCCGCTTCAAAAAGTGGATGAAGACCCGAAGCCCGGCGGGGTGACGCTCACAGTCCGGGGTCACCCGCTGCTCACAGCGCTCCCGGATATAGGCGGGGGCGTAGCTGTTCAGCACCTGCCGGAACGCCTCGATGGCCTCCTGGTCCCAGCGCCCCGCCGCGGCCAGGCCGTTCAAGCGCCGGTAGTCCAGGAAACTCTGGAGGATGGCGAACTCGTTCCCCTTGGGCGTCTTGGGCGCGGGCCCCAGGGCGGCGATCTGGAGGATGTCCTTCATGCCGTCAAAGCTCCGGGCCTCCCCGCCGGAGAATTGGTAGGCAACGTTCAGCCAGGTCAGAAATTCCTTGTTGGGGGGAAAGTCCCCTCGAAGTTCCCGGACCTTTTGCAGAAGCAAGGACGTAAACCGGGGGTCCCAGGCGGCGTCCAGAAAGGCGGCGGAGGTAACATAATCCATCCACATGGCCGGGTTCTTCCTCTGCTTCCCGGTGTAGAGCTCCAGGAACTTCGTGATGGCCTCGCCGCCCTCAAAGGGGTTGGGGCCCTCATCCTCCTGCTCCTGTAGATACCAGCCCGGGTCCTCTGTTACTTTCCCGTTCTCCGGGATCGGAATTTCGTCCGGTCCCGGCCCAGCCAGGGAAAACCCCGGTTCCTCCCGCGTCCCTTCGGCATAGTCCAAGGCCGCCTGATACGCCTGCCGCAGCTTCATGAAGCCCTCCGGGTCCTCCTCCGGGTGGCAGGTCTTGGCCTTCTCCGCGTAGGCCCGTTTGATAGCGGAAACGTCTTTTGTAGGCTCTATTCCCAGAGTGGTCCAAATGGTATCCATCCCTCACTCCTCCAAATCTCCGTCAAAATACTGGCCGAGATCCTCTTCCTCCGATTCCCCGAACCAGATGCCGCCCTCCAGGGGGTCCGCCTCCACAGCGGCCTCCAGCATGTCCAGCTGTTCCTTGATCCGGTCGTAGTCCCGCCGCCGCTGGATACGGTCGCCGCGGTCCATCAGGTTCTTCCAATAGCCAATCAGGCTGGCGGCCATCTCCCGCCCCTGTCCGATGGTCTGGGTGTAGAGCCGCAGGGCCCGCTCCAGCAGAAGCTGGTCCCGCTGGTCCCCTTGGGCCGCCAGCTGAATCTGGCGGATGCGCTCCATGGCCCGCTCCCTGCCCTCCTCCGTCAGGTGCAGGTTGGGGTTCAAAATCAGCCGTTCCCGGAAGTCCCCGCCGCTGCTCTGGGCGCTGACATGGAGGATACCGTCGATGTCGTATGTAAAGGTCACCACGGCGGACTGTTCCCCCGCCGGGCCCGGCGGCACCTGGACCTCCACCTCTCCCAGCTTCAGATTCTCCGAGGCGAAGTAGCCCTCCCCCTGGTAGATTTCAAAGCGCAGTCCTGTCTGGTTGTCGTTCAGGGTGTAGAACCGCTCCTGGTGGCTGGCGGGGAGCATACTGCTCCTTGGAATCAGCACCGCCATGTGAGGCGTCTTATCGTCCCGGCGGCTGTAGGTGGAGACCCCCAGGGAGAAGGGGCACACGTCCGTCATCACCAGGTCCTGCAAATCCTCCGCCCGCTCCTTGATGCCCGCGCACAGGCCAACGCCCAGGGCCACGATCTCATCCGGCGACGCGGCCACATGGGGTCTCCGGCCGAAGAGCTCTTCGAGAAAGTCCCCGAACACCGTCAGCTGGGCAGAGCCGCCCACCAGGATGACGTCGTTCAGCCTGCCGCCCCGGCCGCGGTCCTTCATGGCCCGGGTGATGACCGCCCGGACCTTCTGGAACACCGGACCGCAGAGCTGGCGCAGGAGATCGTTGGTCAGGAGAAGGCTGTACCGCGTCTCCCCCTGCTGGAGGGAGATGGATGCCGCCAGGGCGCTGGAGAGGGCGATCTTGGCCGTTTCCGCCTGTCGGTAGAGGGAGGCCCGGAGGGAGGGGGACAGTCGTTCCTCCGTCAGTCCGTTCTCCTGGCAGAAGTGGGCGGCGATGGCTCGGTCAATGTCGTCCCCGCCCAGGCGGTTGTCTCCGGCGATGGCCGTGATTTCGATGATGTTCTCGAAGCATTCCACGATGCTCACATCCAACGTCCCGCCGCCGAAGTCCACAATCATCAGCTGGCAGTCCCCGGTCTGGGCGGAATAGCGGTGGTAGAGGGCGGCGGCGGAGGGCTCGTTGATGAGCCGCTTCACGTTCAGCCCCGCCAGCTGGGCCGCCAGCTTGGTGGCGCAGCGCTGGTCGTCGTTGAAGTAGGCCGGGACGCTGATGACGGCCTCCTCCACTACTTCACCGAGATAACGCTTCGCGTCCTCCAGGAGCTGGCGAAGCACCAGGGCGGAAAGCTCCTCCGGCTTGAACCCCCGGCCCGCCAGGGTCAGGGCCTTCTCCGTGCCCATCCAGATTTTGAAGGAGGCGGCGGTGGCCTCCGGGTGCGTCACCAGCCGCTCCTTGGCCGCCGCGCCCACCAGAACGGTCCCGTCCTCCAGCACGCTGACGGCGCTTGGAGTCTTGTGGTCTCCCAGCTCGTTGGGAATCAGCTCCGCCCTGCCGTTCCGGTAGACGCAGGAAAGAGAATTGGTGGTGCCTAAGTCGATGCCGATGATTGCCATGGTTCAATCTCCTCTTTTATGTAATACCGGACTGCCCGTTTACTCCTGGAGCAGGTACAGCTCCACAAGCAGCTCCTCGATCTCGCCGCGTATCTGCTTGTCCTCCGCTTGGAAAAACCGGCCCTGGAGCAGCAGCTCCTCATAAGCGTACTGCTCATCAGGATAATATTCGTCGTGGTACGGGCCCTTGTCGAAAGGCCTCCGGCGGCTCCGGCGCACCGCCAGCAGCTTTTCCAGGGCATCGGGGTTCCGCTCGGCGCGGAGGCAAGTGAGGTAGCCGTCCAGAATGTAATGTGGCCGTTTTTCCTGGTTCAGCTGGAACGCCTCCAGGCCCCAGGCGTCCCACATCTCCGCCGCTTCTTTCTCTTGGAACAGCAGCGCCATCATCTTTATATTCAGCACTTTGAGCAGATCAGAGATGCCTGCCCGGCGGGACCAACCCGGCTGTGTCCAGGCCAGCCGTTCATAAGAGAGCTTTTCGGTCTCCAGGACATACTGCTCGTACAATGTGAGCTTATGGTCTTTGCGTGCGTCCCGCAGATAGCATCCAATCGCATTGCCGCGGACGCTGGGGTTCGGCGTTTCGGCCAGCTCCGCCAGCAGCGCGGCGTTCTTTTCCTGCCAGGTGCTCATGGGGTAATCCTCCTTTGAAAATCTGGCTACATTATAGTCCTCCGGGGGCCTTCCGGCAATCCCGTTTTTTTCGGGCTCTGGAAATCCTATTTGAAATATGATACAATACACTAAAAAGCATACAACGGCTGCTTTGGAGAAAAGCGGAAATGAAATTGAGAAAATTCTTGTGCTTATACTTTGCCTTGTGGCTTGCTTTCCCTTGCATCGTAATCATTATTTGGATGATGGACTATAATCTGCTGATTGGGACTACGGGGACGGCATTTCGTATACAGGGCATACTAAACTGCATTGCGGCGGTTTGTGGAATAACGCTTGCGTTTCTGCATTATCAAGAAACCGAAAAAGCACTGAAGAATAAAATAACACTTGCGGTGATTGCCGCTGGTACGGCCTTTTTACTGTTGTGTGGGAATTTTCTTTGCATCTTTTTTGATGGATTTGAGGAATACCACAGCTTCACTTCACCAGACGGAATACATACCATCGTTATCATGGAAAATGTCAGCTTAATCTCTGGACAGGTAACTCTATATGAGCGGGTCAATCCACTTTTGATTTATCCAAAAGAACGCATCATCACCGATGATGGATATAGGCCGGTCTGCGCCGGGAAATACTCGCTCGTTTGGCAAGGGGATACAGTGACGCTATCTGTTGCAAATGGAGCCGGATGGAACGAAACAATTTCGGTTACATTGGATGAACGTAGATAAATAAAATCAACTCAACAGAGAAAGTAGGTATGAACTGTGGGATTAGCTTATTTTTCCATTTTTATTGGGATATTGGGGGCGGCGGGGATAGCAGTTGTTTTGCTAAAAGCGGCGTAGGGAATCTGGAAAAAGGCGCGGTTCAAAATTTTGGCAATTATCCCTCTGCTTTTGGGTGGCTTCTGCGCTTTTTTCGCGCTTTGCTTCTTAGCAATCATTTTGAAAGAGGGAATTTATTCATTCTGAATAGTCTGTCAACAGGGTTTCGGCAATCCCGCTTTTCAGCTGTCACTGGAAATCTGGCACAAAATATGATAAACTGACGGAAATTTCACCGTAATGGTTTCTATGGAGAAAAGAGGCGGCCGCCATGACAAGAGAAGAAAGAAAAGCCGTCCGTACATTAAAAAAAGACTTGCCCAAAATCGTAAAACCGCTGATAAAGCCGTATGGTTTCCGCATCACCAGCGGGCGCGTATGGGTCAGGAAGGACGACATGCTGTATGTGATGATCCCTCTGATCAACATAAAAGACGCCGCCATCCTGCACACCACCTTTTTGGCGAAGCCGGTATTCGCAGACGATTATCTATGGGACATCCTGGGTATGGAAGAAAACAAGTCCGAGCCGTTCAGTCTGCGGGTCACAGGCGCGTTTACCGCGCAGCCGGTCAATTTTCATGTAAGCAACCATCCCCTCTCCGTATTGGATGCCAGGGAGCTTGAGGCGGGTTTGAGAGAAGACCTGGAATACCTCTCAGCCCATATAGCATCCGTGTCGCCTGATGGCCTGTCCTGGTTCCGCGAGATGGAGGCCAGACAGGAACGGTATTGGCAGTCCGACGTCATGCGGCTGATCCTGCTGCTCCATGACGGCAACCGTGACGAAGCGGCCGCCTATTTGGAGCAGCACTCCATGAGGGATTTTATCATCAACGGAAAGAGCTTCGGTGAATTGGTGGAAGAATACCGCCGGAGGGTGTGATGGATCTGTTTCAGAGTTTTCAAAGAGAGTGTCCGGCTCCCACGGCGCTGTGCGGGAAATACGCCTCCGTCCTCCCGCCGGAACTGCTGAACGTCTGGCGGGACTATGGCTTCGGCACCCTGCTGGACGGCTGTCTAAAAATCATCAACCCGGACGAGTTTCAGGACCTGCTCCGGGACACCTATGCCCTCGGTGATGCCGCTATCCCCGTGTTCGCCACCGCCTTTGCCGGGCTTTTGACCTGGGAGAAGGGCCGCTACCTCCGCTTTGTCAACTACCAAAGCGGCACCTTTGAGGGCGTCTGCGCCGGGCTGAAATTCTTCTGGGGCGATCTGGCGGACGGCGTTTTCAGCGACAGATTCCTGGAGCTGGCCCGGTATCGGGAGGCTGTCCAGACTTTAGGCCCACTTGGCTTTGATGAATGCTTCGGTTACGCGCCCTTGCTGGCCTTGGGCGGAAGCAGAGAGGTCCGACGCCTGCGGAAATACAAGCTCCGGGAACACATTGCCTTCATCGCCCAGGCGGCGGGAAGGGTGTCCAAACCCTACTCCGGCATTGTCTGAATCAGGGAGGGCTTGCTATGGCCGTCTACTACAACGCCGGTTTTGGCTGCATCGTCTGCCCGCAGGCCACGGTAGGGAACACGCCCATGCGGGTGGTCATTGAGCCGGTCGCCGTATTGCGGAAGGGTTTCACCGAGACTGCTCTGGGTGAGGCCATTTTAGCCGCCCTGGAGCGCTCCAGAACCGCCCCGCCTGTTCCCAGGGTGGATATGGGCGCGGGCCGCTTCTGGCAGGTCACCGGCATCCGTGGCTTCGGCGCTTTCAGCGGTCAGTTCCAATGCGTCGATCTCCGGGAGAGAGGCCCCATTCTGGAGGCCTTCAAATTGATTCGGGAATCGGACGGCGGGTATGTCTGGCCCGAGAACCAGCCTCCTCTGGAGATTCCCGCAGATACTCCTGCGGCTCAGATGGGGGCGGAAATCCTGTCCCTGTTCTCCCCCGGCCTGGAGATCCCCGCCAATGAAACGCTGTCTTTTGAGACTATCCATGGCGGCATAGTCTCTTATCGAAGGCCCTCGGATGCCTTCGCAGACTGCGATGACGGCCACACGGACGCCTATCAGGTTTTTGCCTTGGAGGACGCTCCTAGAAGCCACATCGCATTTCTGATCGACAGCGGTTATCAGGAGCTGAGTAAGGCCGCGGTTCTGGAGAAATGGCAGGAGCAGTACGGGCCGCTCTCCGCGTTCCGTTTCCAGCGCCGCAGGAAGCCGCCGATGCTGGCGTCCATGCAGGGAAAGACTGCGAAGGCCGAGATCGCGTCCCAAGTCTACCGGGATGGGGAGGGAACCATGGAGGTCCTATGCCTCATAGAGCAAGCCCTTCCGCCGGAGGCCCGAAAGACCATGCGGACCGAATATCAGGCCGTCATCCGCTCAATTGCCGTTAAGGAGCGGCGGGAGGGCGGTTCAGAAGGACTGGTGGTCAAATGATCCAGCCAGAAGAATTGGCCGGCAAGAGCGTCTGCAAGATCGGCCGGGCCGCCGCCATGTGCTGGATTCACTTTGGGTGGCCGATGGAGATAGAGCTGCTGGGCCGGAAACACATACTGGGCGAGTTTGCTTTGGACCTGGACTGCCCGTGGAGAATCAGAAACAGCAGCGGCGGCATAGAGCTGGGGTCAGCGGATATGTTTGTTCCAACCAGCAGGCATGTCTTAGATGAAGATTTTAATTGGGATGTGCAAGGGAACAACCTGTTTGACGAGAAGGCAAAACTTTTATTCCCAGAAGGTTCACAAATCACAGTCACCGCTGTCGGGCTGAGCGGCAACTGCGATTTGACCATCACATTTTCCAACGGGTTGTGCTTGGAGAGCTTTGTCAACGCTTCCTCCCAGGAAGAGTGCTGGCGCTTGTTCATGCCATGCCTGGAGCATGGGGATCTGGTTGTGACCGGCGTTGGGATCGAGCACTGCTGAATCATGGAGGCTATCCGGTATGTCGGTGATGATACAGGTCGACTTTCTGCTGTACCCTGTTGGACACAGCGACTTCCTGCATGCCTTTTTCTCTACCATCCGCAGCCGGCTGGAGCATGGCCGGTGGGGAAGTAAGTATCCCCATCTCATGAACTGTTTGTACCAGGGCAGACTGGAATGGACCGACATTTCCTTAGCGTGGGAGGAGCTAAAAAAAGTAGAACAGCGACTGAAAAAACATTCCCCCTCCAGCGTGGTATGGGATACAGATGATCTGTCCAAGCAGCCGCCTTGGGGGAACAACATTAGCAAGGAGATTACCAGCCTAGCTAACTATTTTATCACCAGTGACGGCCGGAATCTCATAGATGTGCTGCATCTTACCTTTCACGATGCCGAAGAGCTGCGGCATTGCATTGAAATCGTGAACTGAATAAAGTCCATAGACGGCTATAAAAATGAACGGCAGGGACACACGCCCTGCCGCTCATTTATTTCCATCATTTCAATCCCGCCAGCTGCTTGAAGGCGGCTCCCGCCATGGACACGAACCGGGCTGGAAGTTCTTCCGGCGAAACGACGGCCCGCTGGGGGAGGCAGTCCCCAAAGGGCATCCCCTCCAGCCGGTAGAAGGCCGCGCCGTGGACCATCACATCGTCGTTGTTATACTCCGGGCCGTTGCTGACGCCATCGAAGAAGATCCGCGCCCCATAGCCGTGGATGGGGTCCAGCAGGTCTGCCCGCTCATGCCCCGGCAGATCGCCCATGTCCAGCCCCCATTTCCCGGACACGGTGTAGATGGTGATGTGCTTCGTGTTCCGGCCTCCAATGTCGTCGAAGTCCAGAGGCTGGGCCGGGATGGACAGCTGGCGGATGGGCGGCTTTCCACCGGCGTCCTTGACCCGCTTTTTCCAGAGGGCCAGCTGCTTCTTCTCTAGCTCTGTGGCCGCTGCAAGGCCTGCCCGGGCGTCGGCGGGAAGGTCCACCGGCTGACCGTCCTCTCCGCTGGCGGTGCCGTCCCGGTTCAGCAGGAAGGCGGTCTCCAGCTGATCCTCCCGATAGACGCCCCACAAGAGGCTGGTGAAGACCTCCGGCTGTTCCGCCGCCGCCAGGGCCGCCAGGAGGTCCGAAGCCCGCCATTGGTAGTGGCACACCAGGGCCTTCGTCAGGGTCAGCCGCTGGGCCTTTGCCAGCTTGGGACTGCTCCAGTCCGGGGGCGTTTCGGATGTCAGAAGGCCGGTCTTTCGCAGCTCCTTTTCCAGCTCCAGGCGGGCCCAGTCCGGCGTGCGGCAGCGCTCCAGGGTCGCTTGGTAGTGGGCGTTCATCCTTTTCAGCCGGTGTCCCTTTTCCAGCGGCGCGAAGTCCGTCCAGCCGCAGTAGCAGTAGAGGAAAGTAGTCCACGCCTGGGCCATCACGGAGTCGTAGGCGGGATGAAACTGGTCGGTGAAATAGGCCCGGTAGTGGTCCAGGTCCAGGAGCCACACCGCCGTTTCCGGGTCCTCTCTGGCGGCCTCGGCGGCGCAGTCCGGGTCAATCGGCTCTCCAGCCGTAGTATAGTCTCCAATGATCCAGGCCAGCATGACGTCCAGCGGCTTCCAGCCCAGCTGATAGAAGAGCCGGGCCGTTTCTCCATGGGACTTTTGCAGCCAATACTTCCTCATCACCATAGCTCGGACCAGCTGATGGCACTTAGTTTCTTGGAAACAGTACTGCGGGTACTGATCCGTCCAGACCTGCCGGGCCACGGCGCTGACCTCCAGCAAAAGAGCGGAATCCAAGAAGCCGGAGGGTATGCGGCGTTCCATCACAGACAGGTTATGGACGCCAAGCCCCTGGGAAAGGGCCACGGCACTCCAGTGGGCGGAGTCGGGATAGGTGAGCTTGTCAAGGATTCTGGTGAACTGCTTGGGATGTACTTGGAGCAGCCTTCGAAGGAAATGGGGCACGTCCAGCACCCGGTCACAGTAGTAGTCCTCATGGAAGCCGCGGGTCCACCGATCTATGTACTTCCCCCGTGTTTTTGCCAGCCGCAGCAGCTCCTCGTTGGTCATAGCGTCAACTTCCGCATTGGTGATAGCAGTCTTTCTGTCCTTTTCCATCGCAATTTCTCCTGTCAAATGGGCTTTGGCCTGCTTATACCAGCTCCTGCTCAAAGTCGCAGGCCGCCACTGTCTCAATCTGACGCTCCTGTAAAAAGGCCATCAGTCCCCGAATACAGCGGACATACGCCGGCCGCTCCTCCGTCACCGCCTCCAGGTCGGCGTAGTATCTCCAGAACAGGAAGTCCTGGGAGCCCGGCACATATTCGTGGTTCCTTATGAGATCAAGCTCCAGCAGCCCGGTTCGGACAGTCCGTATTCCCTGCCTAGCACCGCGCAGACGGAGATTGATCAAATCCAGTAGCTCCTCCTCCGGCATCTCCGCACGGATGAACAGCTTGCAGTACCATTCAGGCTTCATACCCACCTGCCTCACCTGCTCTAAAGATAATCAATAAACAGAAAACCGCAGGCCATCCGGCTGATAAACGCCAAACACCTGCTGTACCTGGGAAATCACGGTCTCTTCCGCAAACAGAAAGTCTATATATTGCAGGAGCCGTCCCACCGACAGCAGGCCGTCGGCTGTTAAAACTTCGATATAGCATTCTCTTTGCAGACGCACAATCTGGTCCGGGACCTCTTCCACCGTTCCTTTACCCGTCTTTTTCAGCAGGTATCGGCGAAAGTCCGGCTGATCGGTCAAGCGGATGTTCATCTCATATTCATACAGCTCATACAGCGCCCCATCATGGATGTAATAGGGGGTGAGAATGCAGTCCTCAACAATAAGGATGCCCTCATTCAGAGCTTCCAGTTGCTCTCTGAAACCCGCTATACGGTAGAGCTCTTCACCGTTAGGTCTTTCTACCCTTTCCGCCAATCGAATCTCGTCTAACAGTTTCACGACGGACTCCCTTCATTTCTCTTTTGCGCCGCTCACTTTTT
This sequence comes from uncultured Oscillospiraceae bacterium, assembly GCA_948670295.1. Taxonomy (GTDB): domain Bacteria; phylum Bacillota; class Clostridia; order Oscillospirales; family Oscillospiraceae; genus Enterenecus. The sequence goes on from CAPOAR010000002.1 coordinate 52,167, forward strand.
CGGTATTGTTAAAATCTCCTCTAGCCTGTCACAAATTATACTATATGCTTCAGCTTTTGCAAGCTGTTCAGTGTAGGAGGGAGCCACCATTCTCTATTCCTATGCTTCAACGCCATGAGCATTCGCTCCGGTCATGGAAGCGATCCATCATCCCTCGCAGTCTTGCGGCAAATGCCTGAATATGCTATATTACTGACAGCGCAACCATGAAAAGGGAGGACATATGTTTATGAACAGCTACTTGATGATTGGGATTCCGATACTGATAATCTTGCTGATAATCGCCTATATCGTGCTGTATAACCGTCTGAACCGGCTGCGCATTAAGGTGGAAGAGGCGGGAGCCGACATTGACGTGGCCCTGGAAAAGCGGTTTGATCTGCTCTCGGAGGAAATTGAAGCGGTGAAGAAATACCTTTCCCACGAGTATCGAATCATGACAGACCTGACCGCCGCCAGAGTAGGCGCTGACCTGGAGGAAAAGCGTATGGCCCAGCAGCAGGAGATTTCTGAGGAGGTCCTGAAAAGCATCGACCAGGAGATTGCCCGGCAGACACGGGCTATGGAGCAGATCCGGGGCAAGTTGGGCAGTATCCAAAGGCGTATCCGCCGCCGGAATGGGATGCGGGAAGAGGACTCCTCCCGTGACGCCGGCCGTCAGGAAACTTTGGCCCAAGCGGAGGAACGGCGCGGCGCCGCTCTCAGCCAAAAGGTAGGCGCTCTGGCCGGAGTCCACCGGGATCTATCCAGCGTAGGCGCCGGAATCAACGGTCTGGCGGAGCAGTACCCCATTCTCAACTCCTGGGTGTCCATGGACCATTTCCAAAGAAGCATCTATGACTCGGAGGAGCATCTCCAGGCGGCCCGGCGGCTGTACAACGCAAATGTGTCTATGTATAATCAAACGCTTGCCTCAATTCCCTGGTCCATCGTGGCCTCGATCTGCCGCATGGAGAAGGCCGCCTTCTATGAGGTGGAGGAGCGCAAGCGTGACTTCCAGGTAAACTTTGACTGAAGAGGCAAGCGTCATGGAATATACCATCAGCGGCCAGGAGCTGGAAAGGCTGCGGAAAACCTGCAAGCTCCGCTTAACAATCAGCGTGATCCTGGCTGTGGCCGTCTACCTGGCCGTTCTGGGCTTCACGGTTTGGGCCTTCTTCCTGGGAGACCCGGAAATGGGGGCGTGGCTTGATGCCCCTCTGTCGGAAAAACTCGTGACGACGTTGGGCGGACCCATCGTAATTGCCGTCTTGGCCTGGGCGCTTTTTTATTGGCTTATCGTCAAGCCGGAATATGACCGCTTCAACAACCTATTCAAAAACAAGTATGTCATATCGACAATCCAGGAAATCGGGGCGTTTCAGGATTTGAGCTATCAGCCGCAGGGCGGCCTGACTCACGACGAAATCCGCAACGCCGCCGTAGTAGCCTGCGGGGATAAACGGCGTTTTGAAAGTGAGGACATGCTGTCCGGCCGCTATCAGGGTCTTCGGTTCCGGTACTGCGATGTCTCGACTGCCCATATGAGGGGAAGCGGAAAACACCGCCGGGAAGAAATCCTTTTCCACGGCCAAGTCATGCACTTCGCGTCTTTTGATGAAATCAAAAAGAGTTCCGGGCACCTGCAGATTTTTGAAAAGAAACTTGCCTCTACTCTGATTGGGTGGACTGCGGAGCATGAGATTCATACGGAAAATGAGGCGTTTAACCGGCGCTTCCGTGTTTTTGCCGCCGATGAACACAATGCCTTTTACATCCTGACACCCAAGATGCTGGAGCAGATCACCCAATTTGCTGACCAAGCCGACGCTCAGATTGCCATCTCCTTTTGCGGCTTTTCCATGTTTGTAGCCATCGACCGTTTATACAGCATTCTGGACGCGTCTTTTCATGTACCGGTTCTCGAACAGAAGCAATCCATTTTGAAGGACGTAGAGCTTCTGCGCCGGGCGGGAGAACTGCTGATTTTAGAGGCCTCCACTTTTCACAAAAGGGAAGACTGACCACCTGTCAGTCCAACAAAGGAGAATGGATATGAACGCCATCTACGACTTTGTGAATCAGCATTTTTTCTATTTCGCCATCTCATACCTGTTCGCAGGCTGGGCGGCCCTGGGGCTGTTCTTCGGCCGCCATATCGCCGTCTGGTTCCCGTTCCTGCTCACCAGCCGGTTCTATCTGCCCATCCCCTGGAAACGCCTGGGGCGGCTGCTCACCAGCGAAACCACCTTTTATTGGGGGAAAAAGCAGCCCAGGTACATCCATGTAAAGTATTATCTCGTCAGCCCCGCCAATCGGATGAAGCTGTCTCTCTGGGGCGTGCTTTTCTATGTCGGCTGGATTCTGCTGGCGGCTTTGTCGGTCTTGTCCTTCACTGGCCGGCTCTCCAAAACGTGGAGCGACTGGCTGATGATCCTGATTCTGATTTGGCCCACGATATTTCTTGGGCTAGGAGGCTGGGATTATAACCGGGGCTTTGACCGGGCCTTTGAGGCAGAGCGGAAACAGCGCAGCGAGGAAGAATAAGGTTCCGCCGGCCATGAACCAAACTGGCTGCGGGGAAAGGCTGGAGTACGAATGTTTTTGTTATCGGCCATGCTCTGGGGCTTTGCCTCCCTGCTGGCGGCGGGCTTCCTCCTTTGGCGTATCCTCCGCTTTTTGAAATGGAGAAAAGAGACCGCACTGTCTCCCCGGGAGCAGCTCATGATCCTGCTGCCCTTGGCGGCTCTGTCTCTGGCCTTGACCCTCCCCATGCTATCGGCTGTTTTCAGCTCATGGCCCGCCGGGCGCGCCGGGCTAAAGGAACTCACGGCCCCGGTAGAATCCGTTGAGGCCAGCCAACGGACCTTTACCATCGGCCGGGGCGGCCAGCGTCAGACACGGACATCCTATCGTGTGTTCTTTCAGGGATACGAGGGGTTCCTTTCCATTCTCGAAAACGTTCGGTTTAACCAAGAGGCCTTCCTCCAATGGGCGGGGTCAGATAACGTGACCTTTCTCTATGCCAATACCGGCGGGAAATACACCATTTATCAGATTCAAAAGGGAGATCAGGATGTGTTTCTGAGCTGCCATAAAACTCTCGATTCCCTCTTGGCCTCCTTCTTTTCCCATCTGTTTATCAGCCTCAGCCTCCTGTTTTTCGCCTTGGGCTGTTCTATCTGGCTGCTGGTATCTATCTTTCGAGTTGAGCCCCGAAAGCTAAAAAGGCAGTGAAAACCTGTGTAGTCTTGAAGATGAAATGAAGAAGTGTATAGCTGTACTCGTTGAGAGGATATAAAGTCAGAACGACAAACCGTAATTTATTGTGGGAAGGGACACGGAAAATGAAGAAACGGGCATTCATCATAACCGCCTGTGTGCTAATAATATTCGCTGTGGAAGCGATTCTGCTTAAAGGTGGTGATGGCGGTTTACAGCAAGGTGGTGACTGGAATAAGCAATCCTTTTTCACCGCAAGGGTTATTGAAGCACACGAAGAATATCTGATATTGGAAGTGTTTGACACAGGCAATAGCAATTTTTCGGAGGGAGCTAAGGTTGAAGTTTCGACAGATGTTGAAGCAGCAGATGGATGTCCTGAATTTGTGGCAGACGAATGGGCAAAAGTTCTAATGGCAAGTAATAAAGGCGATAATCCTCCGGGCCGATTAGAAGCACTATCCATTTACAAGACGGACGAGACCGACAAAGTTATTGCGGACTGAGATAACAAATCAAATTTATCGGGCAGTTATCCATCATAGATAACTGTCCATATTGTTATTTTGAAGAAAGATAAGAGACTAAGCTACCGAAGAGGTGAAGGAACGCGCGGTGACAATGAGAATGGATGGGGATGCGCTCACCTTGGCGAAGGACGGTTCAGTGACGCCGCAGGTATCCAAAGGTTTCCCAACCAAAATTGAAGGCGGCCCCTTGTGGGGCCGCCTTGCTTATTTCTTCTTTTTCGCTTTCAGCGGTTTCTGCGCCGCCCATTTCTCCATCATCTGGAAGAAAACAGAGGCCTCTTCCGGCTGGTAGACGTCAAGCCAATGGTATCGATCTTCCCGGCACTCAAAATCCTTGACCTCCAGGCTGAAAATTTTTTCCCGGTTCTGGTCATAGAAAAATGTATAGCTCAGCCGTTTACCCAAGTTGTCCTTGCTGACACTGAAATGCACGCTCCCCAGAGCTTCCAGAGAGAGGACAAAGGACTTTCCAGGATAGAGCAGATCCCCTTCCTTCCCTACGGAGACAACCCACAGCTGATCCTTTTCCGGCTGCACCGCCAGAGCATAGGTATAATGGTTTACTGTGTGCCGGCCTATCGACATATGGACATAGATTGGCGTAAAAGGCATTTCCTCCGGGAGTGTCTTCTCCAACAACGCCCGGACACGGGCTTTATCCTCCCCGGACTGGGCCTTCTTCAAGCCCGCCTTCTGCTTATACGTCACACTGAAAATCGAGTAGCCCACGATTGCAACAATCAGAACGATTCCAACTACTGTCGGATTCATGGTGTGTTCCTCCTTAAACGTCCAAGATCATACGCCGCTGCCGTAGCACCGATGAAGCTGCTGGGAAAAATCCCGCAGTGTCCGGGTAGCCAGCCGTACCCGCCTGCCCTGATACTGGAATGTAACCACCGTCTTGTCCAGCAGGCGGATGTAGGCGCTGCCCCGATGCTGGATTGCGATGTCCTTACAATCCGCAATCACATATTCCCGGCCCTTGAACCGGAAGCCCCCCTCAAAGAACTCCGCCCGGTCCCTGGCCCGAACCAATACCGGCAGGAAACACAGCACCATCAACAGAACCAAGATGCACACCGTAGTTATACTTCCGCTGTTGGATATTGTTCCCGCCTCCAGGGCAACCTTGACACCGGCAATCAGCCAGAACGTTACAATGAGCCCGGGAATGGCGAAAATAAACAGTGTGCCCGGGTTCGCCTTGCACACCGCCAGACGCCGCCCAAGGGTGGGGTCATACATCTCCTCCAAGATCCTTCACCTCCTATCTATCGCTTTGGATACAAACGTACAGGTTGGTATCCACACTGGGTATTGCATTTTGAACAGGCTTTTGCTATAATTTAGACGCCATCAGTTATGGTTCCTGCATCAATCAAGGCACTCCGCTGATGGCGGCTATTCTGTACTTTTTTCATCAGAGCTGGGAATCCTCTGCTGCCCATTTGAGAAAGGTCCGGTGTGTAACTCCAAGCTGCCCCGCAGCTTTACGCGCTGAAATTTGCCCATTTCTCCACTCATGGCGCAAATTTGTGAACTCCCCTGGCCGTTCAGTGGGTTTTCGCCCAAATTTAACTCCCCGCGCTTTGGCCGCCGCAATCCCTTCGGCCTGCCGCTGGCGGATAAATTCCCGTTCCGTTTGCGCCACATAGGAGAGCAGTTGCAGGACAATGTTTGCGATCAGCGTTCCGGCCAGGTCTCGCCCTTGGCGGGTATCCAGCAACGGCATATCCAGAACAACAATGGCTGCTTGCTTCTCCTTGGTGATAATGCGCCACTGCTCCATGATTTCCTCATAATTGCGCCCCAACCGGTCGATGCTCTTGATGACAAGGGTGTCGGTCGGCTTTATTCTGCGCATCAGCGTCTGATAGCCCGGACGCTCGAAATCCTTGCCGGACTGCTTGTCCATGAACACACGGCAGTCTTGGACGCCAAATTCCCGCATAGCGATCCGCTGCCGGTCCTCATTTTGATCTTTTGATGATACACGGATGTACCCGTACACATTTTGGCTCATGTCGTTTCCTCCAATCACAGATAAAATGATTTTAAAGGAAACTTTGATTGCTCTCAAATCCATTGTGCGGAGCTATAAAGGAAAGTTTGCGATCCGGCCGCTATGTCCGCAGGAGCCAGCCCTTCCCAGAGGATATAGAAAAAGGGTGGGAACCTGGCTAATCAGAATTCCCACCCTTAAATCGGCATGGCAGCTTAACTTGTCCTTTACTAGGCCTTGTTTGAAAATTGGCGGAATGCCCAATGGTGAGATATTTTTTCTCCAATCAAGGCAAATTTTCGCAGGCGGGCTGACGCCCGGCAAGAAAATTTAACGCAGAGTGGCGGAAAAAGATCCGCCGTTTGGGCGTTTCGACATTTTTCAAACAACGCCTAATAACAATACTTGATTTATTTCTCGCTCAATACCCCCGGCGCTTCAAACCCGCCGCCAGCTTTACATAAAACTCCCGCACATCGAAGCCCCGGATGTTCTCCCGGTTCAGGTCCACCACGTCCCCGTGGGAGATGCCCCGCTTCCCCTCCGGCTCCAGGAGGGTGAACCACTCCCCCCACTTGGCCGACTCCACCGACACCAGCCCATCGTTCAGGCCGTCGAAGTGCTTGACAATAGGGTAGGTCATATTCAGCGGGAACTTGCCATGCTGGGCCTTCTTGCAGTAGGACATGACGCTCTCATACACCACGCCGGGGGCGTCGGGGGTCGCCTCGTTCCGGCGAAGGCACGCGCTCTCCGTCAGATCCGTCACCGCCGCCAGGAAGTCCGGGTTGGGATCGCCCACCTGTTTCATCGCGGCATTGTAGGCCGCCGCGATTTTCAGCCGGGCGGCCTGGGGGACCTTGCCCAGCAGGTACTCGGCAAAGATGCAGCCCCGGTGGGGTGTGTTGATGGTGGTCAGGGTGGCAACATAGGGGGCGCAGCCGGCGTGGGCGATGGCGGCCCGGCTGTCCAGCCCGCCCTTGGAGTGGGCGATGATGTTCACCTTTTCGCAGCCTGTCTCCTCTACGATCTGCCGGATGCGCTCCGCCAGCTCCTTCCCGCTGTCCTCCACCGCCGCCGCGGACTGCTGCTGGCCGTAGTAGACCGTGGCCCCGTTGCGAATCAGCTCCTTGGGGATGCGGCCCCAGTAGTTGAGATAGCGGAAGTCCCGGAAGAACACGCCGTGAACCATCAGGAGGGGATACTTCGTCTTGCAGACCCCGCTCTCCGCCCGAACTTCGTCCAGCTCCCACTTCTGGGTCTCAAACTCCACTTCGTTCCGGCAAATGCGGATGATCTTTATCAGATACCAGAGGTTCACCAGGGGAATCCACCCGCACAGCGCCGCCAGAACGCGGTGCTTGATGCCCAGCTGTACCGAAGTGAGGTAGACCCGGATCATGCCGTTCCAGAAAACTATGGCCTCCAGGATCACCGCCAGCAGCACGCCCATCGCGCCCCCAAAATACCCCCACCAGTCAAGGAAGCTGTCCGCCGCAATATCGGCACGCAGTATGTTCAGCCAGAGAAGCTGGAGCAGGACAGTGGCCGTGGCGGTCACGCAGAACAGCCACAGCAGCTCACAGCCCTCCGCCAGCCGCCGGATGCGCTTGGTAGGGCCGGCCTTTGGAATGGGGCGGAGATTCACCCAGAGGAACGCCGCCGCCAGAGGCAGAAACAGCCACCCGGCGCCGGAAACTGACCATTCGGCGTACAGCAGCCAGACCAACGGCAGGGCGTTCGCCGCCGCCGTCAGCAGCAGGCAGTAAACAATGCGCCTGACATATTTCATAAAACCGCCTCCCGTTCAACAGCGCCCGCCGGCGCTTTTCTGCGTTTATAGTAGACCTTGCCAACGGGGTTGTCAAGCTGGGCGGTTCTTTTCAGAAACTGGATTGAACCGGGATGAAGATGATGGTATAATCAAGGCAGTAAATCGGTAGTTGTGGAGGAAGATAGCTACCTGCCAAGCATGTGCAAGGTATGGCCTTATTGCTTAACCGATTTATGTACAGAAAAAATTATAGGAATTAATAGGAGGGCTGGCTTCAAATGCAATCTTTCCAAATAATTTTGCTTCCCATAATATTTGGCAACTTATCCTTCTGTCAAGAGGATTGTTCTCTTATGTCCTGGCTAAAGAATCTTGAGAAGTCAAAACCTCGCCCAATAAAATTAATATAGGGCACACATCCGTGTGCCCTATATTATTAACGTTTATTAAGATAAGTCTGGCCTAAATAAGTTTAGAACCACATGTTGGACAAACCTTTTTGTCGAGTTCATCTCTATTATAGCAAGTCTTGCATTCAAGGCAGAAGCATAGCAATACTCAAAATTATTGACATTAGGTGAATAAGGCTGTCGGTGCGGCAAAACGACTACAGAGACCCTACCCTACATACGAAACAATATATCATAAGGAGTAATGGCTCTACTCTCAGCTCTTGAAACTGGTGTCACTAATTCGGATATTTACTATAGACGCAGATATTTATGTATACTAGAATCCAGCTATAATGCTGTTATAAATAAGTAAAAGTTCTACGACTTCTCATAATTTTTACTGCATATAAGTTGGGTTATGAGAAGCTTCTCATAACCCGATAATCCAGAACGGCCCGCCAGCTCCGGCCCTCTTGCTGGCCTCGTTGAGGATAATCGAAAGGTCCCAGCTCTTTTCGCTGCGCTTATAGCTGGCGGGGTCTGCCACCAGGATCTGCCCGTCCTTTACTCCCCGCAGGACGATGAAGTGCCCGCCGGAAGTAAAGCGGCCTTTCGTCATGATAGCAACCACCAGCTTGCCGCTGCCGAGAGCATCCAGGATACGCTGCGGCTCGGAGGCTGCACAGCCCTCCACTGGGAGCCCCCACGCTTTGGCTGCGTTAGGAAGCAAGGAGTGGTAGGAGCCGCTTTTGCTGCACCAGACGCCGTTCTTATAGGCCCACTCCGCCATCTCCACAGGGTCAACGATGTCGTCTGTCAGAGAGGACACCACGATGGACATAGAGGTGGAACCGCAGCCATAGCCGCCGATGTTGTCTGTGCCATAGGGCTTGTTGACATACTGCTGGTCCAATTGGTTGAAATAGACCACATCCGTGACACCATCCGTAAAGCGGACATTCCCCAGGGAGGGGATGGTAGCGCCGCCGTATCCGGTATACGGAAACATCCCATCGACCAGGAATAGACTGAGGTTCTGGGCGTAATCATCAGACGGTCCTTTCTGGGCCTCTGTCAGGTGGAATACTGCATCGGCAAAATACGCTCCTCCATTGTATTGGAAGGTATCGATGTACCAGAGCTCCTCTTTTGTTTCTACCACATCAGGCGTGTTCGGATCATCAGCCTCAACTGTCCGAGTCTCGCTGGTGCGGGTGAAGGAGTAGAGACTGCTCTTGCCCTGCCGGAGAACGGCCTGCATATCCGCTAGGGAGATGGTGTCCCAGGTCTCGCCCTTGGCGGCGCGGTATTGGGCGATAAAGGAGTTGGTGTTGCTGCTCATGTCGGAGGCGCAGGGGGTTGACGACCTCGTAATTATCGCCGCCGATGGTGGCAAAGTCCTGGGCAATCCAGGTCTCCGCATCGGTGATGCCCCCGCCTAAAACCTGATTGACTGCAAAGGCGATGTTATTGGTGTTCTGGACGATGGCGGCATTGTCATTGAGGATGGGCTGTCCGGCGCTGCCGCTGCTGGTCAGGCCACCGAAGATCAGAGCGGGCAGCATGAGGACGAACAGCACCGGGAGCATGAGCAGAACAGCGATGGCGGCAAGGAGCTTCTTGCCGTGCTGCGCGGCGGCGGAGATGGCCTTGCTGGTCTTGATGGCCCCATGGATGGTTTGAGCCGTGCTGGCCGCCTGGGACAGGCTGCTTGTTTCTTGGTTGTTCAGTTTTGGATACCTCCTTGCAGATTGGTAGATTTTATATGATAAAGGGACATGGCGCTAAAATAGAAAAGGCGGAGGCACCTGTCAGGGCACCCACGCCTTTTCAAAGATATAAGAGATTTCACAATAGGTGAAAGCGTGAACCTCTGCGATAGGGGTACACCATGATCCCTGCCTTACTAGCCAAGTGGGAATGCTTCCTAACAAGTGCTGGTTTGACCCAGCATGGCAATGATGGTCGGAATAACCATGGCACTCCCGCCTAGCAATCGTTTCAAATAATGGGCGGTAAGAAGCCCTCCACTCGCTCAGTCCTCCAGTTTTCTCTGCCTGAAACAGTTCCATCCTGTCAGCGCCGCACCCACAATCAGCAAAGCCGCGATACAGATCGCCTCCGCCCCTTTTGTTACGTAAAACCCCGCGTAATCCCAGGCGGTGCGGAAGAAGAATGCACCGCTCACAACCCATGTGGCAAAGAAGCCGCCCATCACTACAAACAGCGGAAACGCCTTGAGCAGCATGGACACATAGTTATCGCTGAACCGGGACAGGAACAGGGTCACGGCACCAATCCCTATCCCCAGGGCCAGCACCATGCCAGCCAAAACAGCCAGATACTGCCCATAGGTCCAGTTAAACCAAGGGGTTCCGCCGCCCCAAACAGTGTTGCCCAAGGGGCAGTCTTTCAGTGCGAGAGGACCCTGCGCCAAAAACGGAATGGCGTAAACCGTTACATTCACTGCACTCAACAGCAATGCGGAGACCAGTCCTGCCGCCAGCTGGGTATGCAGAATCCTCCTTCCCCGCCGGCTGGCCCACTGGAGGGGTCTCGTCCGCCGCAGCCGGTCCCGCACCAGGGTGGGAGACAGCAGCAAAATGACGCTGATGGCCGTCCATTGGGCCAGATACTTGAGATAGAAGTTGGTGGAATCCATCACAGACCCACTCAGGAGGCTTCTGGGCCAGCTATTCACCGCCAGAATCGCTTCCTTTTCCTGTGGGGTGTAGAACTCAAAATAGTCGCGCTGTTCGAGATAGTCCCTGGACATATCATAGCGCTCCAGCATATGCTGGATGGTTGAAATCGTATCGCAGTTGGTGCTGTCTTGGATCGTCCATATCACTTTCAGCTCCGTCTTGTCGTGATCGTGCCGGCTGGAAAAGGCCTGAAAACTGTCGTAGTCGGCCACGCCCGCCGCCGCGGCCTCCGGGATGTCCCTAATCTGCCGGTCAAATATAGAAATCTCCTCCGCCAGCCGGCTGTCCAGTTCTGCTCGCTCCTCCGGTTCCAAGGTAGGTCCATACTGCGCCACCCACTCCACCGACAAATCGAACTCGTCCTGGGCTGAGGGGCCGTTGGAAAAATGCTCAATGTAGAAGCTGGGGAACATGTAATAATAGATCAGCCCCAGCAGGACAATGTCCGCCAAAATGCCGGGCCGCCAGATCTTTTTCAGCTCCTGCCAAAACAAGCTCATGTTCGTACATCCTTTCTTCCAAAGCGCCGCAACGCCAGCGCGGTCCCCACGCCGCAAATCACCAGGCTCAGTCCTGTGCCCATGCTCTCCTGCCAAGGGACAAAAGCGTTCAGGCCAAGCTCGGTAAACCAGCCGTTGACATACAGCCAGACGCTGACCGGCTGGAAGGTCAGCAGAGCGTAGCCTATCCAAAGTCCCACCTGGGCGCAGAGGGCCTGAGCCGCTGCACCTCCACACAGCAGCAGGGTCAACACCAGGGCGGACAGGTAGACATTCTGTATCAACGTCCCACAGACTGCCGCCAACAGAGCGAATACCACAGTCAGCAGTCCGCCCAGCCCCACCACCGCCATAAGGTAACTCCCTGCGGTAAAGTCCGCCCAAGTGAAGAACGGGCGGCGGACCAGCATGTCAATGACGTAATTGAACTGGCTGGACACGCTGCCGCCCCAGACGCCGCTCCAGTCCCAGAACAGCAGAAACACCCCCAGCGTGACCGCCGCCAGCAGCAGATACACCACCAGCGCCCAAGTGATTCCGGCCAGCACCTTCCAGCGGCACAGCCTTCGCCCGGTGCGGGAGGCGTACACCCCCGCCGCCGTCCGCTGCTGGTTCTCATAGCCCAGCAGGAACAGCATGGACAGCATCCCCAGCACCGCTCCCTCGGTAAGGACGGCCCGCATCAGCATACTATAGAGAAACTGGTGGATGTTTTGGGTGACTGGCCCGCTGTACCAGTCCATGGCCGCTCCTGTCTCCGACAGATGGGCGATTCTCCCTGCCAGCCGGTCATATTTGCGCTCCATCAGGGCGATGGCCCCAGGAGAGTTCTTGACGTAGCCAGTGTAATAATTCACCAGGGGCCGCAGGTCGTAGTCGGCATAGATGTCCGTCATGCCCTCTGCGGCGGACAGCAGATAGTCCCGGTACTCCGACTGGGGCCGCCGCCGCAGTCCGTCCAGGAAACCGTCGTCTACCCGCTGGCCCTGCCCGCCGATTATGGCGGCGGTTTCGTTCCATTCCCACCGCCAGCGGTCCCCGCTGCTGATGAGCAGGCAGTTGAATGCCAGGCATAGAGCCAGCACGCCCCAGAGGGCGGGCAGTTGGGCCAGCTTGCGCCACTCGTACCCCAGCAGTCTCATACCTGCCCCTCGCGGTAGATGGCAAGAAACGCGTCCTCCAGACTGGGCGTCACCAGGACGGCCCCCTGAGGCGTAGCGTCGCAGAAGATACGCAGGACCGTCCCCGGTTCTCCCTGCCGCTCGCTCAAGAGGAACTGGCTTTCCTCCAGGGCAGTCCCCGCCGGAACCTCAAACACCTTGCCTTTCATCTTCCCGCAGATGCCCGCCGGGCTGTCACAGCAGAACAGCTTGTGGTCCCGGAGCATGATAATCTGCCCAGCGATGGTTTCAATATCGGAAACGATGTGGGTGGAGAGGATGACAATGCGATCCTCCGCCAAGGAGTGGACCAGATTGCGAAACCGCACCCGCTCCCGGGGGTCCAGACCGGCGGTAGGCTCGTCCAAAATCAGCAGCCGGGGGTCGTTGAGCATGGCCTGGGCGATGCCCACCCGCTGGCGCATCCCGCCGGACAGCTGCCGCATTTTCTTGTGTTCCGCATCGGACAGCCCCACCAGCTCCAGCAGTTCGCTGATCCGCTGGTCAGCCTCTTTCCGGGGGATGCACTGGAGGGCGGCAACGTAACGCAGGAACTGCCGGGGCGTGTAGCCGGGGTAGTAGCCGAACTCCTGGGGCAGATAGCCCAGCAGCCCCCGATAGTCCTCGTCCAGAGCGTGAATGTCCTCCCCCTCCCACAAGATCTGCCCGGAGGTGGGGAACAGAAGGGTCGTGAGCATTTTAATGAGGGTGGTCTTGCCCGCCCCGTTGGGGGCCAGCAGACCGTAAACCCCGGCGGTGAATTGCAGGGAGATGTCCTCCAGGGCGGTAAAATCGCCGTATTTTTTGGTGACATGTTCAACTATAAGCATAAAAACGACCTCCTCGGTTGGGATAGCGGAGCATCCGCTCCAGAGTCAGAGCACAATAGGCCAGCCCAGCGGCAGACAGGAAAAACAGGACGAGTACGGGAACCCGAAACAGCAGTTCACCTCCCCGCTCCCAAACCAGCAGAAGCAGTCCGGTTACGCCCCACAAAGCAGGGGGAAGCACCATTCCTCGGCGGAACCTCAGACAGAACAGTGTCAGGGCAGCGTAGAGAAACAGACTGGAAAAGGACAGGCCCAGCATCCAGGGCAGGGACCAGCTCCGCCCGGAGGTCAGCCACAACAGGATGTTGGCAGGAACGCACACGATCACTGCCAAACCTCCAAACACCAACATCCGCAGAGCCAGAATGGTACAGGCCGAGAGTTTACAGCTCCGCCGCCACTCCGCGACGCCGCTTGCGGTGTCTTTCCAGGCAGTCAACAGGTGGAGGGCGGCATACAAGACAGGAGAGAACAGAAACAGCAGCGGGGCCACGGAATCAAAGCGTGCGATTGCCGCACCTGGAATCAGGCACAGCAGGGCCGCCAGCACAGGAAAAAAAAGGCAGTCCTCTACCCCGAAAAACACCACGGACAGGGGAATACTCCGCCGCCTGGCTCTCTGCTCTACCCCGCTCAGCTCCACAATGCGCCGGATGGCTGCCTGCCGTTCCTCGCCTGTGGGCATGGGGATTTTTTCATCCATCTGAATCAAACTCCTCTCTGATCCGCCCCAGAAGGCGGTAGTATTGGCTTTTCACCGCCGGCTCCGACTGACCCAGGGCGGCGGCAATCTCTCCGAAACTCCACTCCCCGTAAAGCCGCAAGCGGAACACCGCTTGAAGCGAGGGAGATAGCCCGGTCACATAGTTCTCAATTCGCTCCAGTAGCTCCCGGTCATGAGTCTGGGAGACAAAGTCCTCCTGAACAGGCAGTTCTGTCTCCTCCAGAGGCGTGGTTACCGGACAAAACCTGCGACGAGTGTCAATAACCTTGTTTGTGGCGATGCGGTAGAGCCAGGTGCGGAAGGCGGCCTTCTTCGGGTCATAGGAAGGAAGCGCACGGAAAACCGCAAGGAAAATATTCTGGGTCAGATCCATGGCATCTTCCTTGTGCCCGGTTTGGCGGTAGACAAAGACGTATATCTCGTCATAGTACCGCTCCACCAGCTGCTCCGCCGCCTGACGGGAGCCGATGCGCTGAATGTCCCGTATCCACTTGCTCTCCTGCTCCATGGCCTCACCGCCTTCCCTTATTGATATATTCGTATGACAGAGTAACATCGTTGCAAAGAAAAGTAAAATTTTTTATCTGGTGTTTTTTGGATGGCGGTTTATGCTACCTCATTGACGACCGGGTGACCAACACCGCCCCCGGCAGCGCCTACCGGATCATGGACAAGGATTTTTACACTCTGCTGGAGGAACTGTTTCAGTAGGGCGGTACAGCAAGGAGAATATTTCCGCTTCCAGGGCGGGCCCCATGTCGATGGACCGAGGCCCGTCTGCTTCTATTTTGTATACCTTGTAAATCGAGAGCCGTTTTGCTAAAATAGGATAGAAATTTGAACATATATTGTGAGGACAGTACCATGGGTGAAGGGAAAAAGCTTCAAATCCGCAACAGTACCGTTGACTTTCTGGTTTTTACCAAGGATACGGAAGAAAACGGCATCGAGGTAAGAGTGCAGGAGGATACCGTATGGCTGACACAGAAAGCCATCGGCCAGCTCTTTGATATAGACCGCAGCGTAGTCATTAAGCATCTCAAAAAGATATTTACGGACGGTGAGTTGGACGAAAATTCAGTTTGTGCATTTTTTGCACAAACTGTGGATGACGGAAAAACGTACCGCTATAAGTTCTACTCCCTGCCCGCCATCATCGCTGTGGGCTGCCGTGTCAACTCCCAGCGGGCCACGCAGTTCCGCCAGTGGGCCACCAACGTACTGGAGACGTTCACGAAGCAGGGGTATGTGCTGGACAAGCTCCGGCTAATCAACGGACAGATCTTCGATCAGGATGATTTCGGCCACCTGCTCTCCGAGATCCAGGAAATCAGGGCAGGCGAGGCGGCATATCCCAATGACTATGGCTGACTGGGCGGCCAAGCTGGATGCTTTTTTACAGTTCAACGGAGAAGAGGTCTTGCGGGACAAAGGGAAAGTGACAGCCGCTATTGCGAAAGCCTTTGCCGAGAGTGAATTTGAGCAATACCGCATTATCCAGGATCAGCTCTACCAGAGTGACTTTGACCGGCTGATTGCGGCCACAGATGCTTCTGATGCGCCAGAATAACAAAGACTGTAGATGATAAATAGATGGTTTATGCTTGTGACAACTGCCACTTCCTCTTCCACCGTACCGCAGAGCCGGAGCAATGCCCCGACTGCGGCAAATACGCCGTCCGTGAGGCGACTGAGGCGGAACGGCAGGAATATGAGAAGCGGCTGGAAGAGCCGAGGGAGATATAAAATGGCCCATTCATCGCAGCGCGAGCGGATCACGCAGTACATACAGAACACCTATGGGACGCAGGCGGAATACCTCTGGGCCGACAGCCCGGGCAATGCGATTTTCCGCCACCCTGCCAGCAAAAAGTGGTTTGCTGCCCTGATGCGTGTCCTCCCGAAAAAGCTGGGCTTGGCAGGGGAAGAAGCCCTTGATGTAATGGACATCAAATGCAGTACCATTATGATCGGCTCCCTGCTCTCCACAAACGGGTTTCTCCCGGCGTACCACATGAACAAGAATCATTGGATTTCCATTGTCTTGAACAACTCCGTTCCTGACGATCAGATCATCCCACTGCTGGAACTAAGCTATGACAGCGTTGCTCCCAAGCGGCAGATGAAGGACCCTTGACCGGAAATGGAATAGCCCAACACTATCAAGACGGGAGATGCGCCAAAACGTCTCCCGTCTTTTGATATGCCTCAGAAAAATTTTTTGTGTGATAAAGGCAAAATCAGCCATTTCAGATGCTTCATAGGCGCTCCTTTACAGATTTTGTTTGATGATCCGGGTAATGCTTCCAACCGCCACGCCCTGCTCTTCATCCAGCCGGGTGACGGCGAAGCTGACGTCATCCCTCTTGCCGGGGAGACGGCGGTCATAGCAGGAGTGGGCGATGGCGTTGACGCCGTTGTTGAGGCGGACATACAGCACGCCGCCCCGCACATCGATGACACGGCCAGCATACCGGCCCTGCGGCACACACTTCTTCAGGTCGTCTGCGGCGGTGGAGGCAGAGGTGCTGCGCACATCGGCGCTGATGGACAGATCCTCCACCGTGGTGCCAGTGATCTTCTGTACCCGGACCAGGATGCGGTCGCCCACATGGCAGTGCCCGGCGGCGTCGCCCGCCCAGGCGCGGGACAGGCCCCGGGCCAGGATGGCGCACTCCACACCGAACACCTCCACCCGGACCACCTTCTCGGCCACCGCCACCACCCGGGCCTCATAGATCATGGGCTCGCCCCGCTCGTCTTTATCCAGTTAGAACGACTGGCACTTGCGATACATGGCGCCCTTGCGGCTGGCGGCCACGCTGCGGCTCTTGTTCTCGTGACCCTTCACGATGAAGTCGATCCCGGAACCCAGCCGGGCGGTGAGGATGCCCCGCATATGGGACATCAGCTCCTGGCCCTCGATTTCGGACAGGCAGTTCCAGGAATCGGAGGCGGCGGGGGGCACCAGATTGAACGCCTTCACCGTGTACCCCTGATCCCGGAGATAGGCGCTGCTTTTTTTCGTAGAGCTCTGATTTGGGATCACAGATAATGAGGCTGAACCTCCGGGCGGCACTTTGCAGGATCATATTCATGCAAAAGGCCCTTGGTTTCTTTAATCCGCTGGCCCCGTACACCGCCAGATTACCGTTGAACCGGGTTTTCAGCGGGACGCAGATCACTTCGCCGTCTATCTCGCCCAAGATGATGCCGTGGTGCTTGCGGATATTAGGAACCAGGTCCAGCACACCCTTCAGCTCCTTTTGAGTCATAAAGCCCGCCGTGCCGTATGTGCCCTTGTTGGAGTAAATCGGATTGCGCTCCTGGTCGTATGCGCCGGTTTCGCTGTACCCCATCCGCATGACCATGAAAATCAGCACACCCAGCGCCGCTATGCAGCCGCCCACCCCGTACAGGCCGTAGGGCCAGCGGAACACGGCGGCGATACAGGCAAAGAAGCCGGAACCGGGAAACTCCGGCGAGGTGCCGAAGGTCCCGCCCGCCGCCTGCCACACATCGTAGTTACAAAGGAATTGAGCAATGTAGCCGCCCCCGTAGAGCAGAGCGCCCAGGGCGATGGGGATAATGATAGCCAGCCTGATCCGTTGTTTTCGGGAGGTCGGAACACACTCCTCTCATACGCTTCAAAGTCGATGCACTGGATGTCAACGTCCGGGCAGCAGACCTGACGCATGGCGTCCGCCTGGAAGTCAAAGCAGAACAGCGTACCCGGCCAGTCCATTTTCTCCAGGGCGGCGTTGAACCGATAGATGCGGGGCATATCGCAGGTGCAGCCAAACAGTACCGCCGCCTCACCATCTATGGCGTCGTTCTCGATCACCCAACCGGGGCGGCTTGAAGCCCTTTTGCAAAATGCCATCCAGAACCGCCTTTTCGCCGGGGTCACACAGCAATTGTAGGATGACCTCGCCGTGATGGTCGCTGGGCAGATAGCAGAACGGCTCAAACTCGCGGCTCAGAACAAAGCAGCTGTGGTGCTTATCCACGCCCACCAGAGGGGCCATCTGCCCCATGTCCGAGGCAAATATAATGGCCGCCTGTTTGGTCTGTTTGAGTTGGGCCGGGAGCCGGGTCTGACAAAGCTCCATCTCCAGCAGGGCCTTGAGCCGCAGTTCTGCCTTGTCCTCCCACTTCATCTGACTGGAGCCAGTGTTGTAGATAGGGAAAGCATGATCGCCCGCCAGCAGAACGCCCGTCGAGCGGGAGCCGCGGACTTTGACGGCCTGTGCGCCCAACTCCTTGACCTCTCTGGAGCTGTAGTAAGCGGGCCGGTCAAGGGCCGTCAGGTCATCGGGAGGCGCGGGGCTGAACAGCGCCGGCTTTTCCCAAGGCAGGACAGACACATCCGCATTGAGCATTGTCACCAGCACCTCGGCCATCCGATGCAGACGCAGACGGCGGGTGATTTCCGATTTGAGCTGATTGGTCTCGGTACTGCCGGAGAGATAGGGCAGAAATTGATCCGGCCAGCACTCCACCAGCAGCCGTTTTGCGGCGGCGGTCAGGCGCAGTCCGCGAACGCCATCACGGTAGAATGTCCGTAGAAGACTGTCCCGCTTCAGCTGTTTGACCGCATACTCCTTGTAGGTGTCAGAGGCCGGGAGGCGGCTGACCAGAGCGGCGGGCAGTTCGCCGGACAGGGCGGTGAGGGCCAGAACCAGGCCCGAAAATGTGTCCAGGGCAGGCAAACCCCGCTCGTCCACATCCGGCACGATTTCCGCCTCCTTTCTATGAGCTTTTTTACCGAGGGGTCTACAGCCTCGGTATCTTTTTTGCCGTTCTGCTGCTGAAAAACCGTTGATTTTCAAGGCTTTGCGGCCTCCAACGCCATATCCCTTTCTGCGGCGCTCCCAAAGGTCAAAATGGGATATGGCTTTTTCACGGAAAATGCAACTTTTCAGCTGCTTTCAGGCTGCTCCTTTGGGCCATCCTGGAACTGCAAATCCCGCTCCGCCAGCCATGCCGGAAACTGGGAAGGGGCCATGATGAACATACGGGTACAGTCTGTCGTGCCCAACTCCGTGGTATGGTAAACGTCGCAGAACAGCCCGCCGTCATCGGTCAAAAGCCAGGCCCCCACCGCATCCAGATACCGCTTGATCTCCAGGTTGTCATAGTCCCGTACCCGGCGCTCCGGGAGGTCCTGGCAGTAGGTGTGAGAAAAGCACACAACGCAGTGCCGGAACCGCCGGACAGTATGGCCTTTGACATATTGCTCCAGCGCGGCGGTGAGCGGGTCGATCAGGTACTCCGTACTCCGAGACTGCCTGCGCTTGGGAAGCAAACAGGGCAGGGTGATCTCAAAAATGCCGCCCCGCTGCTGAATGTCGATCCCCTGCATGGCGGCAGCGGAGGCCAGATATTCGCTCTTTTTCACGTTGGTGCTGACATAGAGCAGATGGCGCAGCCGGCAGGTGATGGTCTCCGCCCGCAGGGCCGCGTCGGTGGACAGCACCTCGTAGTTGTCCGGGTAACGCTGGATGTCTGTGCTGTTCATGGCATACAGTGCGCTGTTCAGGCGCTGTATGTCATCTAAAATGGATGTAATCCGCTGAGAAATAATGCTTCGGGTCAAGGTGCTTGGACTCACTCCTTCCGATAATATTCCATGTCCCCCTTCAGGGACACGGGGCAGTAGCCGTTGACATTAGGGATTTGCAGCGCCTCGATCTGCTCTGCGGAATCAACAATCACCAGATAGCGGGAGGGCTGTTCCCCGGAGTTCTTCAAGGCCCGGGTTACAAGGACCTCCCGTCCCTGGGCGATATAGACGATCTCATAAACCTCGCTGTCAGCGAAGAAGATAGTCTTTGCGGGAAAATCGCCAATCGAGTGGTACTCCACCTGCCCAATGAAGTCCGCAAGGACCCAGACGGCGGCAAACAGCGTCCAGTCCACATTCCCCATGTTGTCCGGCGCGGCGCAGTAATAGGGCTCCTCCCACCAGATGCGGCCTTGCTTCACAAGGTACGTCAACAGATTCCTGATCTTATCATCCTTGCCGGGGTGGAGCCGAAGAAGCTGCTTTTCCGTTAAAATCTGGTACATGGAGATGTCCCGCAAGAGGGCGGCGGCCTCCCGTTCATAGATCTGTGCGCGTGTTTTCATGGATGTTCCCCTCTGTGCGTATTATCGCCGTATTACAGGCTTATTGCTGGGCTTGCTTTAGGTGCCAGTTTCGGCCTTGTGCGTGCTATTTCAGCATTATTTCCGCATTAAAAATCCACTTCCGTATGAACGCCGTATTATTGACGTATTATTTTTGTCCATAATTCATGGTTCGGTTTTATGCGTATAAATGCCGTATTATCTCCGCATTAGGCACTCTGCTGAACGGATTTGTCCAGCAGTTCCTGAAGCTCCCGGCGGTCAGTGGTGATAAGCTCCTTCTCCATCTGGCTGCACTTGATTTCCACCGTCACGTTATTGTTGTTGGTGCTGATCAGTCCGCTGCCCCGCTCGAAGTGGGTGATCTCCATGACCTCCGCTTCGGACAGGTGCAGGATGGACTGGACGCGCCGGGCCTCCTCGTCCTCCAGGTTCAGCAGGATCTTGGTCTTGGCGTTGTTGATGATGCCCTTGCCGTACTTGCCGTCCTCCAGCGTAAAGAAGTCGTTGATGTCCTGGGTAGCGCAGATGGCGGAACCGCCGTAGCCTCGGATGATCTTGAAAATCTCTAGTACAAACTCGGCGGCCAGACGGTTGCTGTTGGCCCCAATGAGCTGCCAGCACTCGTCAATGTAAATGGCCTTTTCCTCGGTGCGGTTCTCTTTGACCTTGTCCCAGACAAAATCAAGCGCCACGAATATTCCCACCGTCAGCAAGTCGCCGGTCAATTCGGAGATGTCCAGCACCGTGTACATGTTGTCCAGAGACACGTTGGTGGGCTGGTTGAAGGTGCGGGCGGAGCCGTTGACCAGCCGGTTGATGATATTTGCCAGCCGCCTTGTCTCCTGGGACTCCTTCAGCACCTCGTACAAGTCCCCCAGCACCGGCATTGTCCGGTAGCGGCTGGGGTCGGCCGGGTCGTCCAAGGTGCTGTTCTCATGGGTGATGCCCAGCTTGGCATAGGTGCGGATCAGGGCGTCGTCCAAAAGCTGCCGCTCCTCATGGGTCATGTCGGGGATCAGCAGGGAGAAAAAGATATGGGGCCGCTGGATTTTTGCCGCCAGCAGGGACTTCTCCACGCCCGGGCCGTCCAGCAGCTCGTCCACCGACTTGTCCGCCTTGCGGATCTCCATGACATTGATGCAGTTTTTGGAGGCGGGAGAGATTTGGATGAGCTCCCCGCCGATGTTGGAACAGGCCCGGTGGAACTCATGACCCTTTAACGGGGCCACGATGAATACCTGGATGCCCTTCCGCCGCATACGGGTCGCCATCAGCTGCATGGTGAAGCTCTTGCCTGCGCCGCTGGTGCCCAGAATGGCGATATTGGCGTTTTTGTAGACCCGCGAATCGAAGATGTCCACGATGATCAGGGAGTTGTTGTGCTTGTTCACCCCCAGCAAAATGCCGTTGTCGTCACACATCTCGTAGCTGGTGAAGGGGTAGCAGCTGGCCGCGCCCAGGGTCAGCTCGTTCCGTTTGGACCGCTCATAGAGGTGCTTTTCCAGAGCTACCAGCGGGAGCGAGGACAAAAAGCCTGTTCCTGACAGAAGGAACAGGCCTGTACATCTATATCCTGACTGAGCAGCAACTTTTTCATCTCCGCGCACTTCCACTCCAGGTCCTCCACATTGTTGGCGGTGATGGTGACTATAGCAATCCAGTAAAATAGCAGCATATTGACTTAAGGTGTAGAATGTTATCAGAAGGTGATAGCAATGTTACACAACGAGGCGCGAAAACTACTGGCAGAGGCATATGGACAGACCCGCGATGCACAGACAGTGGCAAAGTGTTTCCAGGTGAGTACAAGCACAGTGTACCGTTTGAGCATGCAAATGAAGAAAACTGGCAGTGTAGATCTTCAAACCAGTCAGCGAGGAAGGAAACCAGCACTGACGGAAGAAGCTTTGCAAGAAATTGAACGACTGATTATGGCCCGGCCGGATATCACGATCGACGAAATCATCGAAAAACAGGGGCTGTCTGTCAGTAATGAAACGGTGCGAAAGGCCGTGATTAGACTGGGTTATGTTTACAAGAAGAAGTCTTTTTACGCGGCAGAGCGGGAGCGTGTTCGATGTTGTGGCGGCGAGAGAAGCCTGGAGCGAAATGACCGCGCGATGTGAAGCGGACAAACTGGTATTTTGGGATGAAAGCGGCGTAACCATAGACTTGAGCCGCCGCTATGGGAGGGCCTTTGGCGGGGAGCGGTCTGTAGACAAGACTCCCTTGAATACGCCTGCCAATACCACGATTCTTTCCTCCGTAAGACATAACGGTGAGACTGCCTATACGATTTACAGCGGTGGAACGACCCGCGAAAAATTTCTGGACTATCTCAAGAACACGCTCATTCCCACGCTGCACAAAGGGGATATTGTCATCATGGATAATATGTGCACGCATCCTGTCAAAGAGGTCCAGACGCTTTTACAGGGAGCTGGCATGAAATTACGGTACTTACCAGCGTACAGCCCTGATTTGGATCCAATCGAAAATATGTGGTCTAAAATCAAGGCGATTCTTCGCAAGCTGAAAATCAGATTATTATCCCTGCTTCCGTATGGTATTGCTGAGGCCTTCTCGCGAATCCGTCCATCGGATTGCGCCGGTTGGTTTTCTGCCGCCGGTAGCCCTTGTTAATTTCTTGGATTACTATAGGCTGCGGCTTTCCAGAAGTGCAGACTTCGGTTTTTCAGAAGTCTGGGCTGCCGACCCCTCTGGAGCCGGGGCAGGCTCACACTCTTCCGGATCTGGCGGCAGGGTGAAGTTCTTGACGTAGATTCGAGCCGGCCGGCCCTGCCCCTGCTTGCGGCGCTCGATCAGGCCGATGCCACCGGAGACATCCAGCTCCTTGAACAGCCGGACAGCCTTATCCTTGCCGCAGCCCAGCATCGCCAGCGCGTCATCCAGCGTGAAGTAGATATATACCCGGCCCTCGCTGTCCAGCCAGCCGCTTCGGACGAACAGGCCCATGCGATCCAGCATCAGGCCGGACAGCACCTTGGCCTCCATAGACACGCCTTTATAGCGCCGGTCTGTCAGTAAGACCTTGGGGATGCGGTAGAAGCTGTACTACTCCGCCTCGCTGCCAAAGAAATACTCTAATTCCAGCGACATGGTTTCTCCCTCCTTTTTGCCCCGAAGCGCAAAAAACACCCCCTGACGAGTGAATAATCATTCGTCAGGGGGCTGTATTATCGGGCTTTGTAGTAGTGCGCTTATCTCTTATTCAGTGTCCTGATTTCTACTGTACCATTCCTTCACCATTTTGGTGTGGAACTATATAGACGAGCATCGAGTTTTATTTTGCCAGCAGTGCCGGAAACCCTTGATACTACAAGGTTTTAGTGGCTTATAAGGAGATACATGGAAATATGAAATCAAGCAAATCACCGACGATTCCGAGTTTCATGGTGTTTCTACCTCCTGATTTTCAAGGGTTTCAGGTGCTGAAATGACATCTTCCGTACCATTCACGCACCATTTTGGCCGTTTTGATAAGGGAACTTCCCTCCTGCCCCGCAGGAGGGAATCCAAGTAGCAGGTCCATTGTAGTATAGAGCCCCTCATTTCTCAATAGAAACTGCGGCAATATCCCCGTTTTTTTAGGAATCCCCCAACTTCCCCTGCCGGACCAGGCCCCATCGCCCTCCCCCTCCCCAAATTTTTTCCCGGCGCCATGTCCAAAACCGGGGGAATGTTCCGTTATATGTATGAAGGGAGCTTGAAAAGGCGGTGAAGCTGGCAGCGCCCCGCGCCCCGTTCAGCAGAGGCACGGGCCTGGCATTTTCACCCAATACGGCGGACGAAAGGCGCTCGCGGCCTTTTCGGGAAGGGGGTAAACCGGGAAGCCCGTTCCCCAGCCCGGAACCCCAGCTCCCTTACCATAGGCAAGCCGCAGGAACGCCGCCCCAGTCGCCGGGGCCGGGCCCTAAACTGCGGTTACGAACAGATAACGAATACAGGTACTAATTAGCGTATTTTCCCGCAAATATCCCAAGAATATTCGACAAATTTCACCAATCTGCATGTGCCACGCATGGACGGGGCACAGGAGCTGGAATAATCTCCCTTTATAGAAAACTATAGGGGAGAGATTACCATGTTTAAAAAACGCACACCGGACCCAGCGCAGAAGGAAGCCTTTGGGCAGGTTGTCCGCACCGTACGGAACAGCTTCGGACTTACGCAAGAAAACCTTGCCGAGCTCATGAACTGCTCCGTGCGGTGGCTTGTTCAGGTGGAAAACGGGGAAAGCAGCCTGAACTGCATGGACACCATCCGCTTGCTGGCAATCTTTGAGCTGGACCCTGCGGAAGTCGCAAAGGAGGTAGGCCTTCATGTTCTTGTACCTGCCGGTCGAAAGTGAACTGGATGATCCTTACATCGGCCGCTATCGGGCCTTTGGGCTCCGCGTGCTCCGGAGCGGGGCGGACGGGGAGGAAGAACTCATGGTCCTCCCCGACGTCTCCACCGACTTCGCGTTCACGCTCCGCCTGGCCAGCCTTTTCACCAGGAAGCAGCTGGACCCCCTCCATCTGCTGAATGTCCTGGAGGACCTTCTCTAACCCTCCCACGCCAAGGCCCGCTCCCCGGACGTCCTAGGATAGGGATTCCCGGGCTGGGGGGCGGACGCCTGAACCTCTTCGGCAAACCTGCGAACCCGAAAAACACCGCGGCTGCCCCGTCTCCGGGCATCCGCGGTGTTTTGATATGGAAAAATATGTAAAATATTCAGATTTTTCTACCAAATACGCCCTTTTTATGTTATACTCGTATGGAAAGTTACCATCGCAAATAGGAGGTTGGTCCGAAATGGGTGATCCAGTGGGATTTGGGGCAAACCTGTTTGCCGCCTACTCCGTATTCAAAGGCCCGAGCAAGCTGGCTGGCAAGCTGAACATCCCGTCCAAGCGCCCAAAAACCTTGGGCGCGGGGCAAGCCGGGGGCGCCGGCACCGCTGTGGAGCCTCTCCTGGGGCATTCCCTCTCCGTCCGGCGCATGGCCGTGGAGGAGGTCGCCCGCCCCGGAGCCCGGCCGGAAGAGGGCGGCATCCCGGAAGCCTCCCGCCCTGCCAAGCCGCCCTCCGGTACCATCTATAGCCCGCCCATGGACAGACACAGGTTCGTTCACACCTATATGGAAGCAGATGCCTGGACCGCCTATGCCGCGCCGGAAAGCGGGCGCGGCCTTTATGAGGCCCGCAAGCCCGGCAGCTTCCTGTCCATTGATATCCGCGGCGCCTTCCCCACCGCTATGGCCCCGCTCCCCTCCGGCTTCCCGGTGGGCGGATAGCCCCGGCGGAGCGCGGCGGACACAAATCAAACGGGGGAGTGATGGATGCGTGATCCTTTATTTACAGGCAATTGAGAGTCCCGGCGACAAGGAGAAATTCGAACTGCTCTACAAACACTACCGGTCCTATATGTTCAAAATTGCCCACGACATTCTTGAAAACGAATTTGACACAGAAGACGCCCTGCACAATGCCTTTATCAGTATTTCCAAGCATATGGACAAGGTCCAGGACCCTTTGAGCCGCCAGACAAAGGGCTATGTCGCCATCATCGCGGAGCGGAAGGCCATTGACATATACCGCAAGCGCAACCGGGTGGTAAGCCTGGAGGCTCTTGAGAATGAGATCAGCGTCTCCGCCCCGCCGCCGGACGGCAACGGCCTGTCGGCGTGCATTTCCAAGCTCCCGCCCAGGGACCAGCATTTCATCATGCTGAAATACCACCATGGATACACGGTAAAAGAAATTGCCGACATGTTTGACATGAAGCCTGCCGCCGCCAGCAAGCTGGACCAGCGCGCCAAAGCCAAGCTGGAGGAACTCTGCCGGGAGGAGGGCGTCTATGATCCCTGAGGAACAACTGCGCGAAGCCGCCCGGATGGCCGAAGAGCGCTTCCTCGCCAGGTTTCCGGAACCAGAGGACTGCCAGGCGGTGTTTTCCCCGGCGTTCGAGCGGAAAATAAAGGCGCTGGTCCGCCGCGTGGACCACCCGCTCCGGTACCGGATGGCGCGGGCCGCCGCGTGCTTTCTACTGGCCGTCTTTATCGGCGGGGGCGGCGTGCTGGCATTCAGCGTGGAGGCGCGCGCAGCCTTTGCGGGGTGGGTCCGGGAGGTTTATGAATCCTATGAGACCTGGTTTGCCTACCGCTACACGGGGGCGGAACCTGCGGCCCAGGAGGATACCGCCTATCGGCCGTCCTGGATTCCATCCGGGTATACGGAGCAGGACATCCTGCATCTTTCCGGGCAGACTTACATTGAGTACCAGGACCGCTCCGGGTCCCTCATAACCTTCGGGTATTCTTCGAATCCCGGGGCAGAAAACTTCTATGTCGAGCAGGCAGGCACTGAACAATCCTGTGTGCCAATAGACGGTGTTCCTGCGTATTTATATGCGGACCCGGCGGAAGAAGAACCCTCGGTCCTCCTGTGGACCGATTGCCAGAGAAACACCTTTTTCTGTATTATCGCGCCGCTGGACAGCGGATCGCTCATCAGGATGGCGGAAAGCGTCGAGCCTGAAAAATAATTTTTATTCTGATGTCCAAAATCACCCTCCCCGCGCGTTATAAGAATATAGGAGGTATGTTGTATGAAACGTTGTACATCCATTCTAGCCCTGATCCTGATCCTCGCGCTGCAAATGCCCGTCCAAGCAATTTCACCCCGCGTCAACTTCTTTTCCCCTTCCCTCTCCTTTGATGGAACAACGGCAAAGTGTTCCATCTATGCGCGGGGAGCCCCCACTGACGAAATCTCTGTGGCGTTAGAGCTCAGGGGCCCCAGCGGGCGTGTGGGATACTGGACGAACTCGGACACGGAGCGGGTCGTAATCAATGAATCCGCCACCGTCGTCCGGGGACAGACCTATGAGCTGACCGCTACCGTCCGCATCAATGGAAAATTGGCCGCCTCTGCTCCGGTATCCGGCACGTGCCCTTAAGGGTCCAGGACCGGCAAAGCCGGGAGAATCCTTTAAAACGGCCCCTTAGCGCCCCTAGGGCAAGGGAACCGCGCGCCTCTGCATGACGGGGGTTCCGTATAGCTCGTTGCGGTTTTGCCCCAGCCTGTCTGGAAGGACAGGGAGGATGCCACCAAAACAATGGCCGGAAGGGAACGGAAGAACGTCCCCTTCCGGCCATTATCCGGCCTCCCTTTGCCAGTCCACGGAAATACCTGGGCCCCGCCAAACCAGCGCATGGCAGAAAAAGGACCTCGGAATCACGTCCGAAGTCCTTTTCATCTTCTCAAAAGACTTTACGCCTTTTTGGCAATCTCGGTGAGCTGCGTAAAGGCGGCGGCGTCGCTGACGGCCAGCTCCGCCATCATCTTGCGGTTGATCTCCACGCCAGCGGTCTTCAGGCCGTGCATAAAGGTGGAGTAATTCATCCCGTTCAGCTTGCAGGCGGCGGAGATGCGGGTAATCCACAGGGAACGGAAGTCGCGCTTCTTCAGCTTGCGCCCGGTATAAGCGTAGCTCAGGGACTTCATGACGGCCTGGTTGGCCACACGGAAGTGCTTGGACTTGGAGCCCCAGTAGCCCTTCGCCAGCTTCATGATCTTATTTCTTCTCTTGCGCGTCATCATCGCGCCTTTGACTCTAGCCATAGTTCAAAAGCCTCCTTTTCTTACTTGTAGGGAATCATCTTGCGGATGGCGTCCACGTTGGTGGCGTCGGCATAGCCGCCCGTACGGAGGCGGCGGGTCCGCTTGGTGTCCTTCTTGGTCAGAATGTGGCTTTTAAAGGCTTTGGCGCGCTTAACCTTGCCAGTTTTGGTGAGGTTGAATCTCTTCTTGGCGCCGCTGTGGGTTTTCAGCTTCGGCATAATGATTGACTCCTTCCGTGTTTTTGAACTTACAATGTTTTCACTTGCCTGCCTTGGGAGAGAGGAAAATGGACATCATGCGCCCCTCCAGCTTGGCGGGCCGGTCCAGATTGGCAATTTCGGCGCACTGTTCGGCAAAGCGGGTCAGCAGGTCCCGCCCAATGTCGGTATGCGCCATCTCGCGGCCGCGGAAACGAACAGAGACCTTGACCCGGTTGCCGTCGGCGATGAACTTCTGGGCATTCCGGAGCTTCGTGTTGAAGTCCCCGATGTCAATACCCGGAGACATCCGAATCTCCTTGATCTCCACCACATGCTGGTTCTTTCTGGCCTCTTTTTCCCGCTTGCTCTGCTCAAACCGGAACTTCCCATAGTTCATCAGTTTGCAGACCGGGGGTTTGGCCTGGGGCGAAATCTTGACCAAGTCCAGATTCTGTTCCTCGGCGATGCGCAGAGCCTGTGCGGGGGCCATAATGCCAAGCTGCTCGCCCGCGGGACCAATCAGACGGATCTCCTTGTCGCCGATACTCTCATTCAGTTCATGCACTTGCTTACTAATGGTCAAAGCACCTCCATCCTAAAAATCACAAAACGCGGACACCACAAGGCATCCGCGCGACAACGAACCGCCGGGAACGGCAGTTTCGAAAAATCGGTCTTAACCTCTTCGCGGACCGCTGGAGGTGAGGCGGATGCAGCCAGCCTTCTTTGTTTTGTGAAGTTTAGTATACCAGCCCTCCGCCCTCTTGTCAACAAAGATTTTACGTATTTTGAATAATTTTCAAACCTGGCGGTAAGAATAACCTCTGAACTCACTGGAGGGTGTCTTCAAGCCGGCGGGATGCCGGAGCGTCCGGGCGGCTTGAAGATACCCTCTGGGGCCGAAAGGAGGTGTTCTCAATGGAGAACCGGAACAACCAGAATGAACGCGAACAGAACCAGCAGAACAACCAGAAGGAGCAGCGCCAGAACCAGAAGGAAAACCGCAAGTAAGCTCCTCTTTTCCCAAACAGGCGGCAGGTCTACGACCTGCCGCCTGTTTTTACGCTTCCCGTTCCGGCGGAAGGCCCACCTCCGGCATCAGCTCCCGGTCCACGATCCGGAGCATCTCCTCCAGCTTCCCGCATTCCTCCGGCGTAAAGCGGGCGGCCACCCGGTCCATGACCGTCTCGATATAGCTCCGGGACACATTGTAGAAATCCATATACTTCTGGGTTGCCACCAGGTGGTACTCCCGGCGGTCGCTGGCGGACTGGACCTTGCGGACGTAGCCCTTCTTCACCAGGCTGTTCACCTTATAGGCCGCGTTGGGCGGGGAAATGCGCATAAAACTGGCGAACTCGTTGACGGTGGGCGTGCCCAGGGCCTGGATGGACTCCATGCAGAAGGTCTCCACCGTGGTCAGGCTGGCCTCCCGGTCCTGAAAGCGCCGGAAGATCTCCTGATAAAAATGCAGCTTGAATTTTGAGTACACATTGTCGAACGCCTGCTCCAGCATGGTCCTTCCTCCTCCTGCGGCCCCTCCGCCCCGTTCATTATACCCAATCCGGCGGAAAAAGACAACAGCCGCTTTGCAAGCCTCACCCAATGGCGAAGGTCAGCTCCGCCGTCACGGCAACCTCGCCGTCCACCTTGGCGGTACACTCCCCCACGCCAATGGGGCCCTTCTGCCGGGTCAGGCGGCACTCCAGCTCCACCACGTCCCCGGGGACCACCTGGCGCTTAAACCGGGCGTCCTTCACCCGGCCCAGGAAGGCCAGCTTCCCCCGGTTCTCCGGCAGGGCCAGCACCGCCACGCCCCCCACCTGGGCCAGGGCCTCGATGAGGAGCACGCCGGGCATCACGTGCTTTTGTGGAAAATGCCCCTGGAAGAAGGGCTCGTTGACCGTGACGCACTTCACGCCCCGGGCCCACTGGCCCGGCTCCCCGTCCACGATTTTGTCCACCAGGGCGAAGGGATAGCGGTGGGGTAGAATTTCCGCGATCTGGTTGGAGTCATACTGCATGCCCATTGTTACGCCTCCCATTTCTTGAATAACAGGCAGCCGTTGTGCCCGCCGAAGCCCAGGGAATTGGACAGGGCGCAGCGGATGTCCGCCTCCCGGCCCTGGTTTGGAACGACGTCCAGGTCGCACGCCGGGTCCGGAATCTGGTAGTGGATAGTGGCGGGAATGTACCCATCCCGCAGGGCCAGGGCGGTGAAGATGGCCTCCACGGCCCCCGCTGCCCCCAGCATGTGGCCCGTCATGGACTTGGTGGAACTGACGGCCAGCCGGTAGGCGTGATCCCCGAAGACCGTCTTGATGGCGGCGGTCTCCCCCGCGTCGTTCAGGTGGGTGGAGGTCCCATGGGCGTTGATATAGTCCACTTCCTCCGGCCTCACGCCGCCGTCGGCCAGGGCCAGGGCCATGGCGTCCGCGCCGCCGCTTCCGTCAGGCCGGGGGGCGGTCATGTGGTAGGCGTCGCAGGTGGCGCCGTAACCAAGGACCTCGGCGTAAATCTCCGCCCCCCGGGCCTGGGCGTGGTCCAGCTCCTCCAGCAGGAGGATGCCCGCGCCCTCTCCCATGACAAAGCCGCTGCGCTCCGCATCAAAGGGAATGGAAGCCCGGCTGGGGTCCACCGCCTGGGACAGGGCCTTCATGGAGGTAAAGCCCCCCACGGCCAAAGGCGTCAGGGCCGCCTCGCTGCCGCCGCAGAGGCACGCGTCGGCATAGCCGTCCCGGATGGAGCGGAAGGCGTCCCCCACGGCGTTGGTGCCCCCGGCGCAGGCGGTAACCGGGCAGGTGCACATTCCCCGGAAGCCCGCGTCAATGGCCACCCGCCCGGCGGCCATGTTGCAGATACCCGTGGGAATGAAGAAGGGGGACACCCGGTCCCACCCCCGGGCCAGCCCCCGGTCGTGCTCCTCCTCCGTGATGCCGATGCCGCCAATGCCGCTGGAAACCATGACGCCGCAGCGTTTCGCGTCGGCCTCTTCCACCCGGAAGCCACTGTCCGCCAGGGCCTCCCGGGCGGCGGCCAGGGCAAACTGGGTAAAGCGCCCCATGCGCTTGGCCTCCATCTTCCCAAAGAGGGCGTCGGGGTCGAAGCCCTTGACCTCTGCGGCCAGCTGGACCTTCATGCCAGCGGGATCGTAGGCGGTGATGGGCCCAATGCCGCACACGCCCTCCCGGACGGCCCGCCAGCTCCCGCCAGCGGTAAGGCCCAAGGGAGTAACGGCCCCCAGGCCCGTGATGACGACTCTCCGTCGTTCCATAGTCAAACCTCCTATCACATCGCCATGCCGCCGTCTACCGCCAGCACTTGTCCGGTGATATAGGCGGCGCCGCTGCTGGCCAGGAAGGCCACAGCCTTCGCTACGTCCTCCGGCGTGCCCAGGCGGTTCATGGGGATGCTCCCCTGGGCGGCGGCCCGGGCGGACTCGGACAAAGCGGCGGTCATATCCGTCTCAATAAAGCCCGGGGCCACGGCGTTGACGGTCACCCCCCGGGAGGCCAGTTCCTTGGCCAGGGATTTCGTCATGCCGACGATCCCCGCCTTACTGGCGGCGTAGTTCACCTGCCCGGCGTTGCCCCGGAGGGCCACCACGCTGCTCAGGTTCACAATACGGCCGTAACGCTGCTTCAGCATCCGCTTGGAAACCGCCTTCATGCAGAGAAAGGTCCCCTTCAGATTGGCGGCCACCACCGCATCAAAGTCCGCCTCGCTCATGCGCATCAGCAGGTTGTCCCGGGTAATCCCGGCGTTGTTCACCAAAATGTCAATCCGGCCAAAGGCCTCCAGGACAGCCTCCACCAGCGCGTCCACCTGTTCCGCATCCGACACGTCGCAACGCACCGCCAGGGCCTTGGCCCCCAGGGCTTCCACAGCCCGGAGGGTCTCCTGGGCCGCGGCCTCGTTTCCGGCGTAGCAGAAGGCCACATTGGCCCCGCCCGCCGCCAGCTCCAGGCAGACGGCCCGGCCCAGCCCGCGGCTTCCGCCAGTGACCAGGGCGCTCTTTCCCTCGAAATTCATCATCCGTTCTCCTTTATCTGCCCTTCCAGGGCCTCCACGTCCGCCGGAGTCTCCACGGCGTACACCGGAAAGCCGGGAAGGGTTTTCTTTACAAAGCCGCTGAGGGCCTTCCCCGGGCCGATCTCCACCAGGGCGTCCAGGCCCATCGCCCCCATGCGGCGGATGGTATCCTCCATGTAAACGCTGCCCTGGACCTGCCGGACCAGCAGGGCGGGAATGGCGTCCCCGGCCTCCCTCTCCCGGCCCAGGCAGTTAAAGAGGACCGGGATTCCCGGCTCCGCAAAGGAGACGTTCCGGAAGCGGGCCTCCAGCGCCTCCCCGGCGGGCTTCATCAAGGGCGTGTGGAAGGGACCGCTGACCTTCAGGGGCATGCAGCGCTTGGCCCCCCTCTCCTTGGCCAGGGCAGCGGCCTTCTCCACCGCTGCCTTGTCCCCGCCGAGGACCAGCTGGCCGGGGCAGTTGTAGTTGGCAATCACCACGGTTCCCAGGTCCCCCGCTGCCGCGCAGGCGGCCTGGAGGGGTTCCCGGTCCAGGCCCAGGACGGCCACCATGGCGCTGTCGCGGCCCTTGGCGGCCTCCTCCATGGCCTTCCCCCGGAAGGCCACCAGGCGGACCGCCGTCTCCGCGTCAAAAACACCCGCGGCGTGAAGGGCGGAATACTCCCCCAGGGAGAGGCCCGCCGCCGCCGAGGGGACGATGCCCTTCTCCCTCAGCACCGCCGTCAGCCCGGCGGCAAAGGCCACCATGCAGGGCTGGGTATAACGGGTCTGGTTCAACACGCCCTCCGGGTCCTCGAAGCAGGTCCGCTTCAAGTCAAAGTCCACCTCCGCCTGGGCGGCGTCCAGCACCTTCCGGAAGGCAGGGTACGCCTCGTACAAATCCGCCCCCATGCCGGGGTGCTGGCTGCCCTGTCCGGCGTACAAAAAGCCGAGCTTCATGGCGCGGTCCTCCATTCGTTCATGATCTGGTCCATCTGCTCCCTCACCGTGGAGAGGCGGTTGACCTCCCCGGCGTTGCCCCCGCAGAAGAAGAGGCCGTTCTCCCAGTCCCCCTCCACGGCGGCGATGAGGGCCTTGGAAATGCAGTAAGGGGCGGTCCTGCAGTTGCAGGCGGAAAGGCATCGGCCGCATCGGGTGATCTTCGGCTGCGTCCCCGCCTCTACCCGCTGGATCAGCGGGCTTCTCAGGGCCCGGCCCGGCATGCCCACGGGGCTTTGAACGATGGTAACGTCCTCCGCTCCCGCGTTCAGAAGCGCCCGCTTATAGCCGGGGCTGGCGTCGCACTCCTCCGTGGCGATGAAACGGGTGGCAAACTGGGCCCCCGCCGCGCCTTGGTCCATATAGCCCCGCATTTCCCCGCCGTTCTTCACGCCTCCGGCCACGAAAACCGGGATATCCCTCCCGTACTTCTCCCGGAAGGGGGCCAGGGATTCCAGCACCTCCGCCAGCAGGGCGGACAAGGGGCGGGGCCGTCCCGCCTGGGCCTCCCGGGCCTCCTGGGGGGAAAAGCCCAGGTGCCCCCCGGCCAGGGGGCCCTCCAGGACCACGAAGTCCGGCACCCGGCCATAGCGCCGGTCCCACAGCTTGCAGATCAGGGCGGCGGAGCGGCCCCCGCTGACCACCGGGGCCAGGGCCGCGTCCTCGTTTCCCGCCTCCGCCGCCAGGCCGGGCAGGTCCTTGGGAAGGCCCGCGCCGCAGACCACCGCGTCCACCCCCGCCCGGAGGGCGGTGCGCACGCTGGCGGCATACTGGGCGGCGGCCACCATGACGTTCACAGCTACCAGGCCCGCGCCCTTGGCGAGCTCCTTCGCCCTTCCCACCTGCCGGGCCAGGGCCCGGAGGTCCGCCTCCCGGGGGTCCACCGGGAAGTCCGGCTCCCGGAAGCCACAGAGGGCGGCGGACAGGGTGCCCATGCCCCCATTGGCCGCCACGGCCCCCGCCAGCCGCTCCAGGCTGACGCCAATGCCCATGCCTCCCTGTACAATGGGCACCGCCAGGGTTTTTCCCCGGATGGTTACCGCCATTCCTGGTGCACCTGTTCCAGGACGGCCTTTCCCCCGCTGGCCAACTCTTCAAAAATCTGCCGCAGGGGCCGGACCTCATGGACCATGCCAGCCACCTGGCCCATCATGACGCTGCCGCGGTCCACGTCCCCCTCCAGCACGGCCCGGCGGAGGCCCCCCAGGGTGACGGTCTCCAGCTCCTCCAGCGTAGCTCCCCGCTTCTCCAGGGCCAGGTACTCCCGGGCCATCTTATTTTTCAGCACCCGCACCGGGCCGCCGATGGAGCGGCCCGTAACGGTGGTATCGCTGTCCTTGGCCTTCAAAACGGCCTGTTTGTAGTTTTCATGAATGGGGCACTCCTGGCTAGCCAGCAAGCAGGTGCCCACCTGGACGCCGCTGGCCCCCAGGGCCAGGGCCGCCGCCATCTGCCGCCCGTCGGCAATGCCCCCGGCGGCGATGACGGGCACGTCCACCGCGTCGATAACCTGGGGCACCAGGGCCATGGTAGTCATCTCCCCCACATGGCCCCCGGACTCCATACCCTCGGCCACGAAGGCGTCCACGCCATAGCGGCTCAGCCGTTTTGCCAGCACCGCTGCCGCGACGACGGGAATGACCTTAATCCCGGCCTCTTTCCAGGCGGGGATGTACTGCCCGGGATTGCCCGCCCCGGTAGTGACCACCTGGACGCCCTCTTCCAGAATCACCTGGGCGATTCCGGCGGCGTAGGGGCTCATCAGCATCAGGTTGACGCCAAAGGGCTTATCGGTCAGTTCCCGGGCCCGGCGGATTTCCTTCCGGAGCCGCTCCGCGTCCCAGCCCCCGGTGGCGATCATGCCCAGGGCCCCGGCGTTGGAACAGGCGGCAGCAAACTCCCCGGTGGCGATATTGGCCATGCCGCCCTGTATAATGGGGAACTCGGTCCCCAGGATTTCGTTCAGCTTCTTCATATCTTGCTCCTTATGCAAACTCAATCAGGCAGCCGCCCCAGGTCAGGCCGCCGCCGAAGCCCACGGCTAGAAGACGGCTGCCGGGGCCGATCTTCCCCTGTTCCCGGAGTTCGCTGAGAACCAGGGGGATGCTGGCGGCGGAGGTGTTGCCGTATTCGGCGATATTTTTATAGTACTTCTCCGGTGGGATGCGGTATTTCCGCACCGCCAGGTCGATGATCCGGGCGTTGGCCTGGTGGAAAACGAAGAAGTCCACGTCCTCCACGGTCCGGCCCGTCTTTTTCAGCACTTGGTCCACACACCAGGGTACCGCCTCCACGGCGAATTTAAAGACCCGGGTGCCCTCCATGGAGATGAGGCCGGGCTCCCCCGCCCCCGGGCCGGGCAGGCGGAGCAACTCCTTGCTGCCATGGCAGCCCATGATGGCGGAAATAGAGGGCCAGCCCTCCCGGCACTCCACCACGGCGGCCCCGGCTCCGTCCCCGAAGAGGATGCAGGTCCCCCGGTCGGACCAGTCGATGCACCGGCTCAGGTTCTCCGCTCCCACCACCAGGCCGAATTTCCGGGGAGAGGCGTTTAACAGGCACTCCATGGTATGGAGGGCAAACAAAAAGCCCGTACAGGCCGCCCCTAAATCAAAGCAGGGAATGTCCTCCGGAAGCCCCAGTTCCCGCTGGAGCATACAGGCGGCGGAGGGGACCATGGTTTCCGGCGTCACCGTCGCCACGATGCAGGCCCCGATCTCCTCCGGCGGGACCCCCGCGTCCTCCAGGGCCCGGCGGGCCGCCTGGGCGGTCATGGCGGAAAAGGTCTCCTCCCCGGCGCAGTGATGCCGGGTTTGAATGCCGGTGCGGGAGACGATCCACTCGCCGTTCGTCTCTACAATCTTCTCCAGGTCCCGGTTCGTCACCAGCTTCGTGGGCGCGCCCATTCCGGTACCCCGAATTTTGATTCCGTTCATGGTTCCTCCTTGGGGGCCGCGCCCATTTTTCTAAATTTCTGATAGCGGCCGGACGCCAGGCTCCCGCCGCTCTCTTTCAAGAGCGCCGCCAAATGACGGCCCAGGGCCCGGTCCAGGGCCCGGAAGGCGGCCTCCGGGGCCAGGTGGGCTCCGCCCTCCGGCTCCGGAACCACGTCGTCCACAATTCCCAGGGCCAGCAGGTCCGGGGCGGTGAGCTTCATCAGGCCGCAGGCCTCCTCGTGCCGTCCCGCGTCCCGCCAGAGGATGGAGGCGAAGCCCTCCGGGGAGAGAATGGCGTAGACCGCGTTTTCCAGCATCAGCACCCGGTTGGCCACCCCCAGGGCCAGGGCCCCGCCGCTGTTGCCCTCGCCAGTAATCACGGCGATGACCGGGATAGTGAGGCGGCTCATCTCCATCAGGTTCCGGGCGATGGCCTCCCCCTGGCCCCGGGCCTCGGCCTCCAGGCCGGGGTAGGCCCCGGAGGTGTCAATGAAGGTGAACACCGGGCGGCGGAACTTCTCCGCCTGCTTCATCAGCCGCAGGGCCTTCCGGTAGCCCTCGGGCCCCGGCATGCCGAAGTTGCAGCGGATGCTCTCCTCTGCCGTCTTCCCCTTCCGGGTGCCGATGACGGTGACGGGCCTCCCGTGGTACAGGGCCACGCCACCCAAAATGGCCGGGTCCTCCCGGCACAGGCGGTCCCCCTTCTGTTCGAAGAAATCCGTGAAGAGGGCGCCGATGATATCCGTAATATTGGGCCGCTGGGGGTGCCGGGCCACAGCCACCCGTTCCGCGGCAGTCAGGCTGCTCATGCGCGGCCTCCTTTCTCGTGGAGCCGCAGGAGGCGCTCCAGGGTCTCCCGGAGCTCTCCCCGGGGGACCACCGCGTCTACGAAGCCGTGCTCCTCCTGGTATTCCGCCCGCTGGAAGCCCTCCGGCAGGGTCTCGCCGATGGTCTGCTGAATCACCCGGGGCCCGGCGAAGCCAATTAAAGCCCCCGGTTCTGCCAGGATGATATCCCCCAGGGAGGCAAAGCTGGCGGTGACGCCCCCGGTGGTGGGGTCCGTCAAGACGGAGATGTACAGCAGCCCCTTGTCCGAAAACCGGGCCAGGGCCGCGGACGTCTTGGCCATCTGCATCAGGGAGAGAATACCCTCCTGCATCCGGGCCCCGCCGCTGGCGGAGAAAAGGATCAGGGGCAGCTTGTTCTTCGCGGCGTACTCAATGGCCAGGGTGATCTTCTCCCCCACGGCGGCGCTCATGCTGCCCATCAGGAAGCGGCTGTCCAGCACGCCCGTCACGCACTTCCGCCCGCC
>CAPOAR010000003.1:0-78121 GCA_948670295.1 uncultured Oscillospiraceae bacterium
GGAGGCCCCTGCCCCCGCGAGGCGGGCGGCTATGAGATCGTGGCAGGCCACCGCCGTAAACGTGCCTGTGAGCTGGCAGGCCTGACCGCTCTGCCTGCCCTGGTCCGTAATCTGGACGATGACACCGCCACCATCCTGATGGTGGACAGCAATATCCAGCGGGAAAACATCCTGCCCAGCGAGAGGGCGCAGGCGTACAAGATGAAGCTGGAGGCCATCAAGCGGCGCGGAGCAAGGACGGATTTAACTTCGCCGAATAATTCGGCGAAGTTAAGAAGCGATGATGAAATCGGCGCGGCGATGGGTATGAGCGGCGATACCGTCCGCAATTACATTTCCCTGACCCAGCTGGTTCCGGAGCTTCAGCAGATGGTGGATGATAAGAAAATCGCCGTAACCCCGGCCTATCAGATCGCCGCCTTGAAGCCGGAGGAACAGGCGCTTCTGGTGGAGACGATGGAAAGCGAACAGGCCACCCCCTCCGTCTCCCAGGCCCAGCGCATGAAGAAGTTACTCGTCCTGGTAGATATAATTCATCTCATGCACCCAAAGTACCATGCATCGAATGTCCCAGCCTGTTCCGCTTGCGTACCGATTGATTTCATCAATGGCGTCCCCGAATTTTTGCAGCCCCTTTTCTGTGAACCAGAAGCTGCTGGGTTGGTCGAGGTTCATCGGCACCGGCAGGCTGTCCTTGAAGGGTTTCATCAGCCTGCGGTATGCAGCTGGTTCGCACATATCATCCAGCCCTTGCAGAAATCCAACGCCTTGATATGTACCATCAAAGAACAGCTCGAACCGGAACAGGGGCTGTACTTCGTTTGGGACATTTTTGAGGGATCTGGAAATGGAATAGCTGAACCCCGCCCCATCAAGGAGCGGCCTGAGCCACTCCAGGTCTTTCCGGCGTAAATCGCAGGTGAGCCGGTACTCGGATGGTTCTTCGTTGGCCTCTGCCGCAGTGCATTCGTTTTGGGCGCGGTGGGTATGTAAATCCTTTTGTGCTTTCATGATGCTGCCTCCTTCATTTGACTGGAACCAGCATAGACGAACTTTCTTGAGAAAGCCATTATCAGAACCAACAAATAACAGGACTTCAAACTGGGCATGACCACTAAATCAGCAGATGGCCAATTTGCCGGAATTGGGAATCCGCTGGCAACAGTTCAGAGGACAAAAAAACGCCGCTCCTTTCGGCCCTGCCTGGGCCATTGGAGCGGCGTCAAAAGCGCATAAAATTTCTTTGTCCTTTGCGGGGCAGGTTTGCGGGAGGGCAATGCAGGAAGGTGGGCGTGTAAGTGCGAGACCCTCCTGTTTGGGAAAACAGCTTGCGGATAGCAAAATTTCGCGGCCCTCGGATTTCACTTTCCGAGGGCCGCGAATGCGTTGAAAACACTGGCTTGACGGGCAAGATAGCATTTTCACCACATGAACTTGGGCCATCACTACGAAATCGCTATTTCTAAAAAGCGTTGCGGCACAACGGTTCTCACAAAATGCTTTCTGCTGTCACAGCAGGGCTCAAGCAAAAATTCCGCTATGCATCCCGCCGCACTCGGATGAGCAGCAGCTCACCCTCCGCCACGGACACTCTGGCATGGCATCCCGGCACAACCTCGTTGCTGATGCCATACTGGTAAGTGCATTGAATCTCCGCGCCCCGCAGGGGATATTTTGCGTCCTCAATGGTGATTCCCCGTGCCGTCCCCGAGATGTTCAACAGGGAGAAGAAGGGGAAAGAATCTTCAATAGAAACAGGTTCTTTCGATACGATTTCCATCTCTGACCAGTCGTCCACCAGCAGAGCTTTTCTGCCCATGCCGTGGAGCATCAGGAGGATGGACACGTTGCCCAGGGTGTGGTCCAGCCGTCCGCCTACAGCGCCGATGAGCAGAAAGTTGTCAAAGCCCCGCTTGACAGCCTCTTTCACCGCGAACACCGTGTCGGTGTCGTCCTTTTCACAGGGCAGCACAATGGTTTCCACATCTAAGTTGGGGTTGGCGTGGGAGTCAAAATCGCCTACGATCAAATCCGGTTCAATGCCCAGCGTCTCCCTGTGGGCCAGCCCGCAGTCGCAGAAAATGTTGAAATCATCCGGCCTCAAATACTGGCGGATGGACTCATAGTCTCTGATTTTTGCCCCGCCGATGATCACGCATCGTTGTTCCATAGTTCTCCCTACCGTCACAGGATGTCGATATACTCGCCATTCAGCGCCTTGTTCATGCTCCGCACCGCGCAGAACTTGCCGCACATAGAGCAGCTGTCGTCCTGCTCCGGCTTGCGCTCATCCCGGATGCGCTTGGCGGTCTCCGGGTCGATGGAGCATTCCCACTGCCTCTCCCAGTCGAAGGTACGCCGGGCATCCGCCATGGCGTCATCCAGATCCCGGGCGTGGGGGATCTTCTTGGCGATGTCTGCCGCGTGGGCTGCGATCTTGGAGGCGATGATACCCTGCTTCACATCATCTACATTTGGCAGCGCCAAATGTTCGGCCGGGGTAACGTAGCACAGGAAAGACGCTCCGGCAGAGGCTGCCACCGCCCCGCCGATGGCGGAGGTGATGTGATCGTAACCGGGAGCAATGTCTGTGACGATAGGGCCCAGCACATAGAAGGGAGCGCCCATGCAGATGGTCTGCTGGAGCTTCATGTTGGCCTCGATTTGGTCCAGGGGCATATGGCCGGGGCCCTCCACCATGACCTGCACATCACGGGCCCAGGCCCGTTTCGTCAGCTCACCCAACCGCACCAGTTCTTCTATTTGGCACACGTCGCTGGCGTCAGCCAGACATCCTGGGCGGCAGGCGTCTCCCAGGGAGATGGTCACATCGTACTCCCGGCAGATTTCCAGGATCTCGTCGAAATACTCATAGAACGGGTTTTCCTCCCCGGTCATGCTCATCCAGGCGAATACCAGCGAGCCGCCCCGGGACACGATGTTCATTTTCCGCTTGTGGGTTTTGATTTGGTCAATGGTTTTGCGGGTGATACCGCAGTGGAGGGTGACGAAATCCACCCCATCCTGGGCGTGGAGACGTACCACGTCGATGAAGTCCTTGGCGGTGAGGGTGGCCAGGTCTCGCTGGTAGTGGATAACGCTGTCATACACGGGAACGGTGCCGATCATAGCGGGGCACTCATGGGTCAACTTCTGGCGAAAGGGCTGAGTGTTGCCGTGGGAGGACAGGTCCATGATGGCCTCCGCGCCCATGTCCACTGCAGCCATGACCTTACGCATCTCCACATCGTAGTCCTTGCAGTCACGGGACACGCCCAGATTTACGTTGATCTTGGTGCGCAGCATGGAACCCACCCCATTGGGCTGGAGGCAGGTGTGTAGCTTGTTGGCGCAGATGGCCACCTGACCTTTGGCGACCAGCTCCCGGATTTCCTCCACCGTGCGGTACTCCTTTTCCGCCACCGCCTTCATTTCGGGAGTGATGATGCCCTGCCGGGCGGCGTCCATCTGTGTGGTATAGTTCCTCATCGCAGTCGATTCCTTTCTCATTTGATATTCAAGCCTCCTGGGTGAAGTAGCCGCTCAGGACGTAGGTGTGATCCATAGGTCCGGCGCCTTTTCCCAGATCCAGCCCCGCCGCCAGTGCGCCGGAGATGTATTCCTTTGACCGCTTCACCGATGCCTCCAGCGAAAAGCCCTTGGCCAGATTGGCGGCGATGGCGCTGGACAGGGTACATCCGG
Source organism: uncultured Oscillospiraceae bacterium (assembly GCA_948670295.1). Lineage (GTDB taxonomy): Bacteria > Bacillota > Clostridia > Oscillospirales > Oscillospiraceae > Enterenecus. The sequence continues at coordinate 3,703 of CAPOAR010000003.1, forward strand.
TGCCGTGGGTGTTGGGATTTTCGATGCGCTCCCCGTGGAACCAGGTCAGCGCCCCGTCCGCACAGAGCAGGTCGTCCGCGTCACACAGGGCGTGCCCGCCTTTGAGCAGGACGGGGCAGGAGAAATCTCTGCTGATTTTCCGGGCGGCGACCTCCATGTCCTCCCGGCTGTGAATCGCCAGTCCGGACAGCACCTCTCCCTCTGGGATGTTGGGTGTGACCAGGGAAGCCATGGGCAGCAGCTCACGGGCTAAAACCTCCACCGCATCCGTTTTCATCAGGGCGGAACCGCTGGTGGACACCATCACCGGATCGACCACAATGCTTTTCGCGCCGTAGCGGCGCAGCTGGTTGGCGACGGCCTCTACCAGTGCGGCAGATGCCACCATACCGATCTTCACCGCGTCCGGGAAAATGTCCTCGAACACCGCGCTGAGCTGGGCCTCCAAAAAGGAGGGGGTGACTTCCAGGATGCCGCTTACGCCGGTTGTGTTCTGGGCGGTGAGCGCCGTGATCGCGCTCATCCCATAAACACCATTCATTGCCATCGTTTTCAGATCTGCTTGAATACCGGCGCCTCCGCTGCAATCACTGCCAGCGATTGATAATGCTGTTTTCACAAAGATACTCCTTCCGCATTATTTTTATAGAGCGGCAAAAAGTGGTGCCCCCGATTTACCGCTTGAAGGCCCCGGCAAGGGCCGGGGCAAACTTCCAGATGTGTTTTACTGTTCGACTACGATTTTATGGGCCAGTTCCTTCAACTCCCGGCACTGTGCTTCTATGTCCCGCGCGGCAAAAATGGCGGATACCAGGGCGACGCCGTCCATCCCCAGGCCGGATAGTTCCGGCATATTCTCCCCGGTGATGCCGCCGATGGCCACTACGGGGATGTCCACTGCGGCGCAGATGTCCTTCAGCGTCTGGTGGGTGATCCCGATGGCGCTGGGTTTCGTTGGAGATGAAAACACCGCCCCCACGCCCAGGTAATCCGCCCCGGCACGCTGGGCATTGATGGCCTGATCCACTGTTTTAGCGGTCGCGCCGATCATCATGCGTTCTCCCACGGCAGCGCGGACGTTCTCTACCTCCATATCGCTCTGGCCCACGTGGACACCGTCCGCGCCGCAGGCCAGGGCAATTTTCACGTTGTCGTTGATGATAAACGGAACACCGTAAGAGCGGCACAGCCCGCCGATCTCCTTGGCCTCCGCCAGAAATTGCTCCTCCGGCAAATCCTTTTCCCGGAGCTGAACGCAGGTGGCACCGCCCTTTAGGGCGCACTCCACCTGCTGGTACAGCGTCTGTGCCCCAGTCCAAGCCCGGTCGGTGACGGCGTAGAGCAGCATGGTTTCCTTTTTACATCTCATAGTCCAACACCCCGTCAAAGGATTTTGTAGTTTGCCAGTCGGTCCAGTGTGTTCCCGTCCAAATTGTATACCGCGTCGATGATGTAATTGCGGTAAGCGGAGTTTCCATCCAACTCGCCCAGCCGCTGATGGGACAGCTCCCCGCATACGCCCATGGCGCACAGGGCTCCGGCGGTAGCGTCCAGCATCCGTTCAGGGTTCGCCGCGGCAAAGGCCGCAGTCAAGGCGGAGAGCTGGCATCCGGTGCCCGTGACCCGGCTCATCATGGGGTGGCCATTGAAGATACAGTACGCTTTGTCCCCATCGGCAGCCACGTCGATGGGGCCAGTGACGGCGATGACGGCCCCCGTTTTTTGGGCGAACCCCTTGGCGAAACGGACGGCTTCTGCCAGCGTGTCCTCTGTCACCCCGTCGCCCATACCGGCGTCCACCCCCTGGGTCGAGCTGGCCCCCTGGGCGATGGCTTTGATCTCCGAACTGTTTCCCCGGATGACGGAGAAGCGCACTGTCTCCATCAGCCCCAGGGCGGTATCCGTCCGTAGGGCTGACGCCCCTGCCCCCACCGGGTCCAGCACCACCGGGAGGCCCAGCTCGTTGGCTTTGCGTCCGGCGGCCAGCATGGCGGGGATGGCCTGAGTGTTCAACGTACCGATGTTGAGGACCAGCCCGCCGCACTGGGCGGTGATCTCTGCCGCCTCGCCGGGGTCGCTGGCCATGACGGGAGAAGCGCCGCAGGCCAGCAGCAGGTTGGCGCAGTCGTTGGCGGTGACATAGTTGGTGATGCAGTGGATCAGCGGACGGCGCTCCCGCACCCGGTCCAGCAGGTCTCCCAGCATGATTCAAGCCTCCTTGGGGGCAGTTTTTTTCAGCACGCCGCTTCTGTCCAGTATGCCCAGCACCACCCCAGACAGCACCGCGCCTCCTGCTGTGGAGACGAAAAACGGGATGATGTAGGCGTAGAACGCGATCTCGCCCGTGCTCTTTCCCATGATCAGGATGGCTACCGGGTAGGCGCACAGCCCGCCCAGCACGGCGGTGCCGAATACCTCCGCCAGCAGGGTCAGGGGGATGTTCTTCGTTTTCCAGTAGGTCAGACCGCACAGCAGGGCCCCCAGCATACTGCCGGGGAAGGCCAGGGGGCTGCCCAGGCTCAGCAGGTTGCGCAGCAGGCTGGCCACAAAAGCGGCCCCCACGCCGTAGCCGGGGCCCAGCAGAACGGCGCACAGGATATTGACCATATGCTGCACCGGGGCGCACTTGCTCCCGGCAATGGGGACATAAAACAGGCTGCCAACCACCGCCACGGCGCACAGGACGGCGGCAAGGCACAGCTTATAGGTTCGGTTCATGGTTTTCATGGTGTTGATCTCCTTTGAAATGGTGTGAGAACGGCAAAACAGCGTCGCTCCCCAAAATGCGCGGACCACGCCGCAGCAAGGATCGTCGGTCGAAGCTCACTGGCTTCCTCTCACGCCGGAACACGGCTTCCCATCGCTGTTTTTACAAGGTCTGAGGCGCTCCCCTCCGACCCGCCCGGTTTATACCGGGATTGCCGTTTTCACTTCCTTCCAAATGAAATCAAGACAGAAAACAGGGACCGCCTGATTTGGCGGTCCCCATTAAAAATGCGTGTATTACAGGCATCCCTACGTTGGCATTATCCAAATCAGGTTATCGGTCGAAGGTCACACCTTCCTCTCAGCCCGTATACGAGCTCCCGTCTGTTTACTTGTCAAGGGCATTGTACTCCTTTTTTCTGGAGTTTGCAAGGTCCTTTTTGATATTATTGGATCGGTACGATTTCCCCGCTTTTGTCATAGGCGGGCGCAGCCACCTTTTTCCGTTTGCCGAACATTACAAGTTCCCCTCCTGACACGCGGCCAGCAGCCCCCGGCACCCGGACAGCACATCCCGCCAGGTAGTCTCAAAGTCGTTCGTGTACCAGGGATCGGCCACATCGCCGGGATGGTCGGTGTAGTCCATCAGCAGGTGCATTTTACCGGCAAAGTCCCCGCCGCAAATGCGGTACATATTTCGCAGGTTGGCCCGATCCATCCCGATCAGTAGGTCATACTTTTCGTAATCACTATTTTTGAGCTGTCGGGCAATTTTGCCAGCGCAGTCGATACCGTGTTCTGCCAGCTTGCGCCGTGCCGGGGGATGGACCGGGTTGCCGATCTCCTCGGTGCTTGTGGCGGCGGACTCAATGTGGAATTGGCATTCCAGTCCAGCCTTCTTCACCAAATCCTTCATCACGAATTCAGCAATTGGACTCCTGCAAATATTTCCATGGCAGATAAAAAGGATGTTCGTCATCGCACACACACTCCCGCAAAATTTATGGTGAGGAACCGGCTATGGTTCAATAGAAAACAGATCGAGCCGGGCAGGCTCAGCAAAAGGGCACCACCGCATTACCAATAATATTGGCATTCAGGATTCAGACAGTGATGCTGCATGATGTACTGGTTCCCTTTCTTTCCAGTGATGGTAAACTGCTCTCCGTCCGACAGTTTGCGGCACTGCTCACACCCACAGGCCGGACATATCATGCGGTAGAGATTTTCCTTTTCATCATATTCGCTGGGCTTCTCGAGCGTAAAGTGAGGATACGCATTCAACTGCCTGCTGGTCAAGCGGCGGTAGCCTATGATCCAGCTTTCGGGCCAGCCCTGCGGCAGCAGGATCTGATCCGCTCCGCCAGGAAGGATCGTACCTGTTTTTAATTGCACACTTGCCACGATCCCAACGCTGATCGTAACATCAGCTGGCACAAGGAGCTTGGCTTCGTACATTTTTGTATTGGCCCACGCCGGCTCCAAGGCCAGCCGCAGTTTGACGTCAATGATAGACTCAGCAAATTCAGCCGATGCAAAGCTGCCGCCTAACCGTGCGCCTTGAGGTATATTCTTGGCGCGGCTGCGGTATTGCCCAAACACACGATAAAGTATGAGCGGCTCTGTGGTACGGTAGGTCTGATAGGCGCCATCTTGAAAGCTATCGGTGACCTGTGATCCATAGGGGATACGCTCAATGGGCCGCAGCTTACCGACCAAGCTCGTCTTATATCTGGAATTAAACTCACCGGGCTGGTAATGTTCGATTTTATCATAGTCACAGTAATTCACCATAACGCACCCCAAAATAACCGATACGCCGTTTGAACGACCCTCGAATATTATAACACACTGCGTTAGCGGTGTCGAGCAAATCAATTATTATGTTCAGGACGCGCTTATTTCAATGGATTTTTGCGGAGCCCTGTGGTATAATGCGGCACTGGAAAACCAAACCACGTCCCGGAGTGTGAATCCCGTGAATAATCAGTATCAAAAAACCATCTACGCCTGTTTTGTGGGCTATGTCGTCCAGGCCATCGTCAACAATTTCGTGCCCCTGCTGTTTCTCACCTTCCAGGGCAGCTACGGCATCCCGCTGTCCCAGATCACCATGCTGGTCACCATCAATTTCGGTCTCCAGCTGTTGGTAGATTTGGTCTCGGTGGGCTTTGTGGATCGCATCGGCTACCGGGCGTCCATGGTGATGGCCCACGCCCTGGCCGCATTGGGGCTTGCCCTGCTGGCCATCCTGCCCGAGCTGCTGCCAAACCCGTTCGTGGGCATCCTGCTGTCAGTGTGCGTCTATGCCGTGGGCGGCGGATTGCTGGAGGTAGTGGTCAGCCCGGTGGTAGAGGCGTGCCCCTCCGACCACAAAGAGCAGGGCATGAGCCTGCTCCACTCCTTTTACTGCTGGGGCCACGTTGGCGTGGTGCTGGTGTCCACGGCGTTTTTCGCCCTATTTGGGGTGGAGCACTGGCGGGTGCTGGCGCTGGCATGGGCGCTGATCCCCTTGGGGAACATGATTGCCTTCACCCGTGTACCCATTGCGCCCCTGATGGAGGAGGGCGAGCGGGGCATGACCATCGGTGAACTGGTCCGGCAGAAGGTGTTCTGGGCGTTCCTGCTGATGATGATGTGCGCCGGAGCCAGTGAGCAGGGGGTGAGCCAGTGGGCGTCCACCTTTGCGGAAAAGGGACTGGGCGTGAGCAAGACCGTGGGTGACCTGGCGGGGCCAATGGCCTTTGCGGTGCTCATGGGCACGTCCCGGGCCGTCTATGGGAAGTACGGCGGGAAGCTGGATCTGGACGGCTTCATGGCGGGCAGCGCCCTGCTGTGCGTGGTGACGTACCTGTGTATCTCACTGGTGCTCAGCCCGGTGGTCGGCCTGATTGGCTGCGCGGTGTGCGGCCTGTCGGTGGGTATCATGTGGCCGGGGACGTTCAGCAAAGCGTCGGCGGGCCTGCCCCGGGGAGGGACGGCCATGTTCGCCCTGATGGCGCTGGCCGGGGATCTGGGCTGCTCCGGTGGGCCGACTCTGGTGGGCATGGTGTCCAGTGCCCTGGGGGATGACCTGAAGCGGGGCATTCTGGCGGGGGTTGTGTTTCCCGTCCTGCTGCTGGCGGGGCTTTGGCTCAGCAAAAAGAATGGCAGAGCCGCAGCCAAGCAATAACGGGCCTACACGATATCTAAAACGGCGTCCCTCCTATGCCGAAGGGACGCCGTATTGCTGGCCTGTTTTAGTCTTGAGCTTCAATTTTCGATATCTGCTCCCACTGCACCACGAACCGCCCATCGATTACCCGGTTGGTGTGGTAGTGCCCGCAGAACCACTGGCCGAACCGGCACCGTTCCTTCACCGTTTCCAGGAAATCCGTCAGCCTGTCCGGCTGATAGTCGGGATTCAGCGCCCTGGTCACGCTGGTGGGGGCGCAGTGGGTGAGTACGCAGTCCACGCACCACCCGGCCCGCGCCAGATTTGCCTCGGCCTCAGTGTACTCGTCCTCGGTAGGCATCTCCTGGGGCCACCAGGATTTGCCCAGCACCCGGAACCGGGCGTTCATCCGGCGCATGGCCCAGTAACGCCGCTCGAAGTCCGGCGCAGCGGGATCAAGGATGCCGTCCTGGATATCATGGGAGGCAGCCCCGCCCATGGTGAACCACGTCAGCCCGCCGATGAGGAAGACCTGCCCGCGCATCAGATGGAGCACGTGGGGCCGCACCACATGGACGCGCCCGCCGTGCCATTCCTGCTCGGGATAGGCGTTCAGCAGGTCGAAGTTCTCATGATTACCATCTACGAACAGCGTGGTGAAAGGCTTGTCCTCTAACCAGTCCAGATGGTGGCCGTCCGCCTGTTCTCCGGCCCAGATGCCTCCAAAATCGCCCGCAATCATCATGCAGTCATCCCGGCCCATTTCTTTCAGCTGGGGGAAATTCTTCGTGGTGAACCGCTGGAATCCGCCGTGGGTATCCCCCGTGATATAGATGTTCATGCGCTGGCCCTCCTTGTAACTTCGATGACCTCCTGCTCGACCTCCGTCCCATCCTTGAAGCGGACGGAGATCCGCTCCGCGTCCAGCACCTTGATGCTGCTGATGGTCTGATAGACCATGCCGTCATCAAATTCCGTGATGGCGCTGTTCATGTGCTCCAAGGTGTCGGTGATGGACAGCACCCGACTGTCGTAGGCGGTGTCGGTGCAGCCCTGCCGCACCAGCTCCGCTTTCCGCTCCAGCATCGCGGTCATGGCGGCGCTCACCTGGGTGAGCTTCTCGTCGTACTCGGTGCAATCCGGCTCATCCATCGCCAGCTGGAGCAGACTCATTTGTTCCTCCTGGAGCGCCTTCAGCCGCGCCTCCACAGCGGGGAGGGTGAGGTCGCCGTCCTCAGTGCCCGCCAGAGCTGCGGAGATGCACTGGGTCAGCAGCTCCTTTGCCGTCCTCTGCCGGAACATCTCGTTCAGGGCGGACACCACAGCGTCACGCAGTTCCGGCTCCTCCATTGTGGCGGAATCGTGGCAGATCCGCTTGCCGTGCTCGATGCGGTTGATACACCGCCAGACGAACCGCTTCTGCCCGTTCGGCATATAGGTCACGCGGCGGTAGGGGCTGCCGCACTCGGAGCACACCAGCAGGCCGCTGAGAACATATTTACCGCTGTGTTTGCCCTGCTCGGTCTTGGTTTTGGACGAGGTTTTCCGCAGGCTGGAGCGCCGCGCCATCTCCTCCTGTACCCGCTGGAAGGTGACCCGGTCAATGATGGCCGGGTGGGCATCGTGGACGTAGTATTTGGGAAGCTGGCCCTCGTTTTTGACCCGCCGACCATCGAACAAGTCCTCCGAGAAGGTCTTTTGCAGGATGGCGTCGCCGATGTACTTCTCGTTTTGCAGGATGGATTTGACTGTGGAGCTGCACCAGGTTTCGCCGCCTTTGACGCTCTTGATGCCGTCCGCCATCAGCCCGTTGCAGATTTGCTGGTATGCCTGCCCCATGAGACAGCGGGCGAAGATGCGCCGCACCACCACGGCCTCGTCCGGATCGATCTCCGGCTCGCCGTTCGGCCCCGGGCGGTAGCCCAGCAGACTGTCGTAGTGATAGTATACCACACCGTCCGCGAACCGTTTGCGGTACCCCCATTTCACGTTGGTGGACAGGGACTCGCTCTCGGACTGGGCCTGGCTCATCATGAAGGTGAGGAGCATTTCGTTGTCCAAGTATAGGGTGTTGGTATTTTCCTTCTCGAAGAACACGCCCACGCCGCACCGCTTCAGGCGGCGCACATACTCCAGTCCTTCCAGGGTATTGCGGCCAAACCGGGAGACCGATTTGGTGATCACCAGGTCGATCTTGCCCTTTTCCGCGTCCCGGATCATCTTCATGAACTCCGGACGCTTTTTGGCGGAGGTGCCGGTGATCCCTTTGTCGGCGTACATCCGCACCATGGTCCAGTCCTTGTTCCCGGCAATGCGCTGGGTGAAGTAGTCCATCTGGGCGGTGAAGCTGGTCTGCTGCTCCTCGCTGCCGGTGGACACCCGGCAGTAGGGGGCCACCCGGAGGTGCTGCTTGCGGATATCTTTTTCGGTGTACTTGGGGTCAGCCGGAGTGACAGTGACCTTCCGCGGGGTTTTCTGCTGCATCTTCATGCGCTCTGAACCTCCTTTTCGTCTGTAATGATGGCGCCGTTGATCAGCTCCATCTCGACTCTCCTGTCCGGCGTGAGCCGGACGGCCCGCACCGCTGTGGACAGCAGGTCGGACATGGTGTCGGCATCGGCGGGGCCTTGCTCCAACCGCGCCCGGAGCCGCTCCAACTCATGGGCGGGGGTGGGGTCTGGAATCTGTTCATACCGTTGGGTGGTCACTGCCAGGATCAGCGTTTTCATGTAGGGGGCCACGCGCAGATGCTGTTTGCGGATATCCTTCTGCGCGTATTTGGGGTCTGCGGGGGTGACGATGACCCGTTTGGGGGCCTTGACTGGTGCGTTCATGCGCTCTGCGCCTCCTTTTCTTCTGTGATGATGGTACCGTTGATGAGTTCCAGCTCGGCCTTTCTGTCCGGGGTGAGCCGGACGGCCCGCACCGCTGTGAACAGCAGATTAGCCAGCGTGTCGGCATCGGCGGGGCCTTGCTCCAGCCGCACCCGAAGCCGCTCCAGCTCATGGGCGGGGGTGGGGTCTGGGAGCTGTTCATACCGCTGGGCGGCAGCGGCCAGGATCAGCGTTTTGATGTATTCAGGCGTTTCAGTGCCCCGGTTGAAGGCCATGGTCAGCTCGTTCTGGAGCCGGATGGCGTCCATGTCAGGCGCGGCACGCTGGGGTTCTGGGGCGGTGAGCAGGTGGGGTGACTGGGACAACTCCCGGAGCTGTCCATCTACCAGCTCGGCCAGGGCTTCGTCACTGAGGGACACGCTTTGTCCGCAGTCCGGGTCTTGGCATTTCCAGTGGACGCGGCCATGGGAGCGGGTGCCCCGCGCCATCCTGCCGCCGCACAGGGCGCAGACGGTTTTGCCTTGGATGGGCTGGATGTCAGCGGCCAGCGGGGCATATGTATTGCGCTGGGTGCGCTGGCGCTGGACGGCGGCGAAGTCCTCATCAGCCACCAGCCGGGGCCAGCCGTCCGTGCCGGTGTACTTGGCGTTTTCCAGAATGCGCTTGACCATATTTTTGTTCCACTGGGGCGTGTGCTGGTGGTAACGAACGCCCTGGTTGGTCATCTCCTCCGCGATGCAGAGGAGGGAGGCCCCGGCCTGGTACTGCCCGAAGATAAAGCGTACCACGTCCGCTTCCTGGGGCTGGGGCCGAACCACGCCGCCCCGGATCATGTAGCCGAAGGGGATCTTTCTCTGCCATGCCATGGGTCACACCAGCCTTTCCGTCAGCTCCAGCCCGTTGAGGAGCCGGAACCGCACTTCTTCCGCCGAGACCATCGTGATCCGTTCCACCAGGTTTTCGAAGATGTCGGGCGTGGCCTCGTCCAGCCACTGGGCGCTGTCCAGGTAGTCCAGCATGGCCTCGGTGGCCTGGATCTGCTCGTCCCCATCGGCGGCCTCCAGCACCTTCCGGCGCAGACGGCGCAGGTCGCGGAGCTTGCGGTTCAGCTCGTCCGCCTGGGATAAAGCAAGGGCAGGATCGATGCACCCCTTGCTTTTCAGCCGGATGAGCACCAGATTCTGCCCTGAAATGTTCGCTATTTCCTTGTCGATGTCGGACAGCTTTTGATTGGAGCGAAGCTCCCGTTCCCGCAGCTCCCGGAGCTGATCCAGCAGGGACTGGAGGAGTTCCTGTCCGTGGAGGGTCAGCTTGTTGTGCAGCCGCAGGAGGGCTGCGGTAAGGGCCCTTTCAGGAATTTGGGGGATAGGGCATTGCTCCTTGCCATCGTTGCGGCGATTGCAGACCCAGTATACTGTTCCACACGCCACTTTTCGGCGGCAGACGCACCCGCAGTGTCCACAGAAGACGTGCCCGGTGTAAGCGGAAGCGGAGGGATCGGAGCCCCGGTAGAATTGCTTTTTCCGAGCCCCGATCAGCTCCTGTGCCCTTTGGAAATCCTCCCGACTGATGATGCCCACATGGTCATCCTCCACATAATAGGTTGGCTTTTGTCCTCGGTTCTTCACCTGCTGAATGGGGAGTGTGTCGGTAGCGCAGGTTTTCTGCCAGACCGAATCGCCGGTGTAGAAGCAGTTGGACAGGATGTAGCGGATCATGGATGTATGCCATCGCTCCCGGCCATGGCCGCGTTCTACGCCCAGCTCGTTCAGATCCTTGCAGATATCGGTATGGCCCTGCCCGTTGAGCGCCGCCGCGAAGATGTGGCGCACCACCTCAGCCTCCGCGGGGACGATCTCCGGCTCCAGCCCACGCAGGCGGTAGCCATAGGGCATAGACGATGGGGTGAAGATGCCGTTCTTCATCCGCATCTCCACACTAAACCTCATGTTGCTGGAGTGGTTGGTGGACTCCATCTGGGCGAAGGCTGCGTAAATCGTCGCCACCTGTTCGCCGCTGAGCTTGCCAGTGTCGATATTTTCCTTCTCGAATTTGATGGTGACGCCCAGCCGCAGGAGCTCCCGCATGAAGTACAGCGTGTCCTTGGTGTTGCGGGCGAACCGGGAGACGGACTTGACCAGGATGCGGTCGATTTTCCCGTCCTGGCAGTCCGCCATCATGCGGTTGAACTCGTCCCGCTTGTGGGTGTCCAGTCCGGAAATGCCCTCGTCAGCGTAGATGTCCGCCAGCTCCCAATCCTCATTCTCGCCGATGAATTTGGTGTAGTAGTCCACCTGGGCCATGTAGGAGTTGAGCTGGTCGGCGGAATCGCTGCTGACGCGGGCGTATGCCGCTACCCGGAGCTTGGCCTTTTCTTGGGCAATGGGGTCGATCACAGTGACCTTTGGGGTTTGGTTTGCCATGAAATTGTTCCTCCTTTCAGCAACGACAATACCACAACACCTTGAACAAAGCTATTTGGGAATAGCAACGAGAAGTAAGGGCAAGAATTGGGCAGTTTACAAGCAAAATTCAGGCCAGGATCACGGTGGGCCGGAGCTTCCGCTCCAGTTCCCTCTGAGTGCGCTCTCCCTCATCGGCGGTGATCAGCCCCTGTGCCACAAGTTGTTTTAGCATCCGCATCGCAGACGCGAAGGTAAGATTATCTGTGAGTTCGGTTTTGGACATGGTACATTGCTCCTTTGTAAAAATCATGTTGATTGCAGAAAAATGGAGGCCACCTGCCACCATAACCAGGTGACCTCCATGGCTTCCGAAATCAAAAAATGTGGGTATCCCACGCTATGCGCACAGCCCAGAGAGGTTTAGCCGTCTTTTCATGCCAACAGTCAGGCCAGAGACGTATTTTAGCAATGAGCCATTGCGGCGCATAGGATAACCGTTCACACGAAGAACGTTGTATTCCTATCCTTCGCTTGCCTGCATTTGACACTACTCCCCCAGGCATTGGGCGACAGACTGAAACCGCGCGATGCGCGTCACGGGCGTTTCACCCCTCCGAGGATCTCTCCGAGCTGCCCCCATGGAAAAATTCGATGGCCGGACAGGAGTATCATTGTGTGCTGACGGGGTCGTTGCGAAACAGCTTGTCCTGCTGTTTTGTGGACGGATGGGTACCGCTCACCGCCTTATTTGGCCGTCTTTGATGCAGGAAACCTGCACAGGCGGGTCTTGGCGCATCCTCCAGAGTCGCTGTGGCCGTCAGGGAACGTATTTCAGTCGCCGGATGTGACCGGGCCGAAGGCCCGGTGTTTTTCAAGGTACAGAGAGGGGACGAAAAGACCCCCTCACTGTGTAGGCAGCGAGAAGGCCTTTTTTATAAGCTCATTTCAAAAATTTTTTAATTTTTTTGAAACGCTGTGAAATTGCAGACTGTGAGCAGCCCCATTTCTGTGCTAACTCGGACTGGTCATGCCCCTCCAGCACAAGAAATGTCAAAAGCTCTAAATCCCTTTCCGGGAGTGCAGCCAATTTTGCGGCGAGATCCGCATTGTCGATGGTATCGACCCAGGCATAGCGGCCAAGAAAATCTGCTTCATCGAAGGTCGTAGATAGCGCGGCAAACTTATGAAGCAGCGAACTGCGGCCTTCATCCGCATCATTGACCAGATATGTATTGGGCATAGGCTGGTTATGATCGCAGTATATCCGCTGGGCACAAAACCCTTTCCAGTCAAACTCATACATGGAGTCGATAGCGGTTTTGCTCATTCCAGCTTTTTCGTACTCTGCGCGGAGAATATTCCATTTGGCTTCAAATGCTGCCTTTTCTTTTGCGTAATAAAACCCCATGCGGGTTACCTCCTGTTTCTGAAATTAGGGCAAAAAGCCTTGATTTCAGAAGCGGAGGCCCCCGGCAGCGGGGCAGTAAAGTTCGGCAGCTTTCGCCGCCGCCCGTCCACATATTTTGTCGGACGGTGGCGAAAACTGTCGAATAAAAAGGGGCCATAAACTGCCTTACAGTTTGTGGCCCCTTGGGAGAACTGGGTATTAACTTATTCTGTCCGTCCTGTTGCGCCGCTTCGCTACGCAAAGCGGCATTTCTGACTATGATAGTGCATCTTTCTTTCTCTGGCTAAATTTGGAAGTATGGAAGTAAAAAAGACCGGAAAGCACCTCGGGCGCTTCCCGGTCAGGCTTTTATGGTAGCAGGCTCAACCCTTCACACCCCGGAGTAGGCGGCAAACCCCGCATCAATGGGCAGCACCACGCCGGTGATGGCGGAAGCGGCCTTGTCGTCGCACAGGAAGAACATGCCGCCCAGCAGCTCCTCGCTGTCCACGAAGCGGCCCATGGGGGTGCCGTTCAGAATCTTGGCGGAGCGGGCGGTGGGGGTGCCGTCCTCGTTGAACAGCAGCGCCCGGTTCTGGTTGGAAACCAAGAAGCCCGGTGCGATGGCGTTGCAGCGGATGCCGGTGCCCGCGAAGTGGGTGGCCAACCACTGGGTGAAGTTGCTGACGGCGGCTTTCGCGCCGGAGTAGGCAGGAATCTTGGTCAGCGGGATGTAGGCGTTCATGGAGGACACGTTCAAGATGCAGCCGCACTTGCGCTCCACCATGTCCTTGGCGAACACCTGGGTGGGCAGCAGGGTGCCCTGGAAGTTCAGCTTGAACACAAAGTCCACGCCGCCCGCGTCCAGGTCGAAGAAGGTCTTCTGGCCGTCCTGGGCCTCATGCTGGTACTCGTTGTCGGTGGTGGCCCGGGGGTTGTTGCCGCCCGCCCCGTTCACCAGGATGTCGCAGGGGCCGAGGTCTTTCAGCACCTGCTCATGGACAGCAGCCAGGGCCTCCGGCTCCAGCACGTTGGCCTTGTAGCCCTCGCAGATAAAGCCCTCGGCCTTGCACTCGTCGGCCAGTTTCTTCACGGCCTCCTCGTTCAGATCCAGGGCGGCCACCTTGGCGCCCGCCTGGGCAAAGGCACGGGCCATGGTGCCGCACAGCACGCCGCCCGCGCCGGTAACGACAACGACTTTGCCGGAAAAATCAACATTCAAAGGCAGATCAAGCATTTTTGCGTCCTCCTGTCATTTTGTACTGTAGGGGCACACCTTGTGCGCCCCTACAGTTTTATTTCCCTTCCAACTTATCGAGCATATCCCAGACGCCCAGCATATACATGATGCCCAGGGCGCGGTCGTAGAGCCCGTAGCCGGGCCGCACGGTGCCGGGGCCTTCGTCCCACAGGTGGCGGCCGTGGTCGGGACGGATGTAGCCGTCAAAGCCGCAGTCGTGGTACGCCTTCAGGATGTCCAAGATGCCGGTGTCGCCGTCGCAGTCCCGGTGGCTGGCCTCGGAAAAGTCGCCGTTGGGGAAGTGCTTCACGTTGCGGATGTGGGCGAACGCGATGCGGCCGCAGTGCTTGCGCACGATGTCCGCCACGTTGTTCTCCGCGTTGGCGTTCAGGCTGCCGGAGCACAGCGTCAGGCAGTTGCAGGGGTCGTCCACCATGCTGAGGAACCGGTCGATGGACGCCGCGTCCACCAGCAGGCGGGGCAGGCCGAAGATGTCCCTGGGGGGGTCGTCCATGTGGATGGCCATCTTGATGCCGCACTCCCGGCAGGTGGGCATGATCGCCTCCAGGAAATATTTCAGGTTGTCCCACAGCTTCTCCTTGGTGACCGGCTTATACTTCTCAAACAGCTCGTCCAGCTTCGCCATCCGCTCCGGCTCCCATCCGGGGAAGGTCATGTGGTACTTCTCGGTGAAGGACATGACGTAATCCGCCATCTCCTTGGGGTCCTCGTGGATCTTGGACGCCTCGTAGTACAGCGCCGTGGAGCCGTCCCCCACGGGGTGGAACAGGTCCGTCCGCGTCCAGTCGAACACGGGCATGAAATTGTAGCAGATCACCTTCACCCCAAAAGGAGCGAGATTTTTGATGGTCTGCTTGTAGTTCTCGATGAGCCCGTCCCGGGTGGGCAGGCCGATCTTGATGTCGTCGTGGACGTTGACGGACTCCACCACGTCCATGTTGAAGCCGTACCCGTCCAGCTGCTTTTTCACCGCCGCGATCTCCTCGGGCTGCCATACCTCGCCGGGCATTTTGTCGTGGAGCGCCCACACGATGCCCTCCACCCCGGGGATCTGCTTGATGTCGCTGAGCTTGATCTGGTCGTTCCCCTCGCCGTACCAGCGCCAGGTCATTTGCATATCAGGTTCCTCCGATCAACGTTTTGTAGCGTCACTCAGTTCTGCCCATAATAGGCCCCCGGCCCATGCTTGCGGAAATAGTGCTTATCCTGGTAGCGTTGAGGGGCGGGGCCTGCACTTGCCCGCACCTCTCGGGTCAAGATAGCCATTTTCGCCACCTCCTCCAGCACCACAGCATGGTACACCGCCTGGGCTGCGTCCTTGCCCCAGGTGAACGGCCCGTGGCTGGCACAGATCACGCCGGGAACGGCGGAGGGTTCGATGCACCGCTCCCGGAACGTCTCCACGATGGCTGTGCCTGTGTTTTTCTCATAGTCCTCCTCCAGCTCCGCCTGGGTGAGATGGCGGGCGCAGGGGATGGAGCCGTAGAAGTAGTCCGCGTGGGTGGTGCCGAAGCAGGGGATGTCCTCACCTGCCTGGGCCCAGGCTACCGCGTGGGGGCTGTGGGTGTGGACGATGCCGCCTATGCCGGGGAACGCCCGGTACAACTCCAGGTGGGTTTTGGTATCGCTGGAGGGCTTCCATTTGCCCTCCACCTGCTCCCCGGTCTCCAAGCTGACCACCACCATGTCCTCGGCGGTCATGCCATCGTACTCCATCCCGGAGGGCTTGATGACCATCAGGCCCTTTTCCCGGTCAACACCGGACACATTGCCCCAGGTGAAAGTGACCAGATTATATTTCGGCAGCAGGAGGTTTGCCTCCAGCACCTGTTGTTTCAGATCCTCGAACATTTACAACACCTCCACCGCCCTGCGCTCCACGTCCAGCAGGGCACGGTAGCGTTCCATGTAGGCGTTGAAGCCCGCCACAGTCTCCCCGTCCGGCTGGATGATGGAGCCGGAAATGCCCGCGAACACGCGGCTGTTTAAGTAGTCCTCCAGAGTTTCGTTCTCGGACTTCCACACCCGGTAAGCCGCCAGCAAGGCCATGCCGTAGGGGCCGCCCTCGCCAGCGGTGTCCATGCAGGTGACCGGGGCGTTGCAGGCAGCGGCCAGGTAGCTCTGTCCCACCCCCGGCGTTTTGAACAGCCCACCGTGGCCGGTGAGGGAGTCGATGGCCACGCCCTCCGCTGACAAGATGTCCATGCCGGTTTTCAGGGTTGCCATGGTGGAGTAGAGCTGTGCGCGGAAGAAATTCGCCAGGGTAAACTTGCTGTCCGGACGGCGCACTACCAGGGGGCGGCCCTCGTCCATATGGGTCACACCCTCGCCCGCTAAGTAGTTGCAGGTGGTGATTCCGCCGCAGTCCAGGTCGCCCTCCAAGCTCTTTTGGTAGAGCTTCGTATACAGTTCACCCGTATCGGGGCTTGCCCCGAACAGTTCCGCCGTCTCCCGAAGGACGTTCGCCCAGGCGTTGGTGTCAGTAGTGCAGTTGTTGCAATGAACCATGGCAACAGGTGCCCCGGTGGGGGTGGTCACCAGATCGATCTCCTCATACACCCTGGACAGCGGCTTTTCCAGCACCACCATGGAGAAGATAGACGTGCCCGCCGACACGTTGCCCGTCCGAGGGGCCACGGCGTTAGTGGCGGTCATGCCGGTGCCTGCGTCACCTTCAGCCGGGGCGAAAGGAATGCCAGGGGAGAGCAGATTATCCAGCAGGATCGCACCCTGCTCCGTCAGACTGCCTGCATCCGCGCCCGCTGGAAGCACTTCCGGCAAAATGTCTATCAGCGCCCAGGGCTGGCCGTGGATGGTCACCAAGTTGTTGAACTTTTGCAGCATCCTTACATCGTAGTCCAGCGTTTCACTGTCAATGGGAAACATCCCGGACGCCTCACCCACACCCACGGCGTTCACCCCGGTGAGCATATAGTGGACATATCCCGCCAGGGTCGTGATGTGGGCGATCTGCGGGACATGTTCCTCCTCATTCAAAATTGCTTGGTACAGGTGGGCGATGCTCCACCGCTGGGGGATATTGAAGCCAAACAGAGCGGTGAGCTTGGCTGCCGCAGGCCCGGTGATGGTGTTCTGCCATGTGCGGAAAGGCACCAGCAGGTTCCAATCCTTGTCGAAGGCCAGATAGCCGTGCATCATGGCGGACACGCCCATAGCACACACGTTTTCCCGGTGTTCCACGCCGGACAACGCCGCCTTCAGTCCTGTCCACACCTCGTCCAGGGAGTACGTCCACACGCCGTCCTCATAGCTGCTGGCCCAGGTGTAGTCCCCAGAGGATACGGGGATGTGACCCTCGTTGATAACCACCGCCTTGATCCGAGTGGAACCCAGCTCAATGCCTAAACAGGTCTTTCCTGCGCTCATGCCGCATACCTCACTTTAACTTCCACGCCAAATCGGCCAGGAACAGGTCGTGTTCCAGCCCCTCCACCGTGGTGTCCTTGTTGATGTGGACAAACTCAATGTCCATCATCCGCGCCCAGTCCCGCAGCATCTCCGCATCCACATCGTAGGACAGCACCGTGTGATGGGCACCGCCCGCTGTGATCCAGCACTCCACGCCGGTGGTAAGGGACGGCTCCGCCCGCCACATCACCCGGGCCACGGGCAGGTTGGGCATGGGCAGGATGGGCTTGACGCAGTGGATGTCCTGGCAGATGAGCCGCAGGCGGCCGCCCATGTCGATGAGGGAGGCCACCACAGCGTCTCCTTCCTTACCCTCGAACACCAGGCGGGCGGGGTCTTTCTCGTTCATGCCGATGCCCAAGTGGTGTGTCTTGATGCGGGGCTTGTCCGCCGCACAGCAGGGACAAACCTCCAGCATATGGGCGCCCAGGCTGTACTCCGCGCCCTCCGCCAAATTGTAGGTATAGTCCTCCATGAACAGGGAACAGCCGTTGCCGCCCTTGCCCATGGCCTTGAGGATGGCGGTCATGGCGGACACCTTCCAGTCCCCCTCGCCGCCGTAGCCGTAGCCCTGGGCCATCAGGTGCTGGGAGGCCAGGCCGGGGAGCTGCTCCATGCCGTACAGATCCTGGAACGTGTTGGAGAACGCCTTGCAGCCCTCCCGGTCCATCATCTTCTTCATGGCGATCTCCTCACGGGCCTGGTAGCGCACATGGTCAAATTTATCCGTGGCAAAGATATAGCGTTCTGCATATTCAGCAATTTTTTCGTCAATTTCCGCGTTGGAAACAGAGGACATCTCCTTTACCAGGTCGCCCACGGCCCAGGTATTCACCTGCCAGCCCAGCTTGGCCTGCACCTCCACCTTGTCGCCCTCGGTGACGGCTACCTCGCGCATATTGTCACCGAAGCGCATGACCTTCATGGACTTGGACACCGCCACGCCCACGGCGGTGCGCATCCACTTGCCCAGCCGTGCCCGGACGCTTTCCTCCTGCCAGTGTCCCGCGATGACCTTCCGGGGCATACGCAGACGCGCGCCGATGAAACCATGCTCCCGGTCGCCGTGGGCGGCCTGGTTCAGGTTCATGAAATCCATGTCGATCTCCTCGTTGGGGATCTCCACGTTGTACTGGGTGGCCAGGTGGCAATAGGGCTTCTGGAGCGCCGCCAGCCCGTTGATCCACATCTTGCTGGGGGAAAAGGTATGGCACCATGCCACGATTCCAGCGCAGGAATCATCGTAGTTGGCCTCTTTGATGACATTGGTGATGCCCTCGCAGGTGACGCCGATGGTCTTGAATACCAGCGGATAGGGCAGGGCCTTGGACAGTTCTTCAGCCATCTCCTTCGCCCGGGTCTCCACGGTCGCCAACACCTCCGGGCCGTACAAAAACTGCGATCCTACCACGAACCAGAATTCGTATTTCATCTGCTCATCCTCCTCATAGCCTTTTCTGTTTAATCCCCGATGGGTACTGTAACTTTTCCAATATATCTTCCATCAGTCACAGTGAGGGTTAGCTCTGCCCCCTCACCCGCCTGGACTACCGCCAACGCCTCGCCGTAGTAGGTGTCCGTGCGGCCTGACACAAAGCCGATCTCATTGAAGGGGCAGGCGCTTCCCAAACCCAGCAGTTTTCCGCCTGTGACCTCCACATTTAAAATGCCCCGCTCCAGCGGCTTAATGGTGCCGTTCTCATCGGTGTACTGTAGACGGATGTGGCACAGTCGGCCTGGACTTACCGCTGCTTCCTCGGAGACAGCCCGCAGCTGGGTTTCGGGAGAAGCTGTGTGGAGCGCACACGCCCCAATCTCCTTGCCGCTGCTGTCATATGATATGGCCATGACCACGCCATCCTCATAGGTGCAGCGGAACTTGGCAATGCAGTCGTTTTTCAGCTCCTTTTTCCCAATGCTTTTACCATTTACCCGCAGCTCTACCGCATGGGCACGGGCATAGACTTCCACGTTGGCCTGTTTCCCGGCATACCCCCGCCAGCTCCAGCTGGGCATAGCGTTTGTCATCTTCCAGGCCGAGGGAGAGTGCTTATCACCAGTATGGTTCACCGGGCACACGGCAATGTAGGGGCCATTCTCCTGTTCCAGCGCCACCCGGGTGTAGAGCGCCTCGCCCAAGGGACGGCCCGTCAGGTCGATGCGGCCACTTCCGGCGGTCATCCAGCCCAGTCCGCCATCGAACCGAGGGGCATAGTCAGCGTACTCCCAGCTGCCGACTCCCACCTCGCCCAGGTAGTCCATGCCTGCCCAAACAAAATCGCCGATGAGTCGGGGCTCCTTTTTGGCAAGCTCCCGGAAAGCGTAGGCATCGTTACAGAAGGTCTCGCTGCCCAGAATCAGCCGATCCGGGTACTTTTTCAGATCCCGCTTGTAGCGGTAGATGCCGTAGTTGTAGCCCGCGATGTCCATGTTGACAAAGGCGTCCCGGGTGCGCCAGTCGCAGGGCGGGATGGTGGCACCCCGCTTCATGAATTCGTCACCCAGCAAACCCGCCATATCGTTGAAAAATTTGCTGCCCACCGCCTTCTCCTTGGCCTGCTTTCCGGCGGCCTTGGCCTTTGCTGCCTTTTCGGCCTCCTTTTTGGCCTTTTCATCGCTGTACTGGCCGAAGCCCACGGAGCTTAAAAAGTTGAAGAAGATGTTTACCCCGCAAGTGACAGGCCGGGTCGTGTCCAGGGAGTGAAGGTATTCGGTCAGTTCACGGGTCAGGGCGATACCCTTTTCCTCTGCCGTCTCGGACACCTCGTTGCCGGTGGAGTACATCACCACAGACGGATGGTTGTAGTCCTTGTCCACCATGTCCTTCAGATCCTGCCGCCACCAGTCCGGGAAATATTCCACATAGTCATGGATGGTCTTGTGGATGTACCAGTGGTCGATGTATTCATCCAGCACCAGCACACCCAGGTGATCGCAGGCATCCAGCAGGAACTTGGAGCAGGGGTTATGGGCAGAGCGGATGGCGTTGTAGCCGTTCTCCTTCAGAATGCGGATCTTCCGCCATTCAGAATCCTCATAGCAGCAGGCACCCAGCACACCATTGTCGTGATGAATACAGGCCCCTTGGATGATGGTGCGTTTGCCGTTGAGCAGAAAGCCGCGGCCCCCCCACTCAACGGTGCGTAAGCCGAAGGTCTCCGTGACCTCATCCGTGCCAAAGCGCACCTTGCAGGTGTAGAGCTGGGGATTTTCCAGGCTCCAGGGTTTGGCATTCTTCAGGGTGATGGTGAAGGTGATCTGTCCCTTAGTGCTGCCAGACGCAGTGGCCAGTTCCCGCTCCCCGTCCAGAATAGAGATGCTGACCGGGCCTGCCCCCTCTGTCTCCACCACGACCTCGACCTGGGCAGGATCAAGGGACAGGGTTCGGATTTTCACACCATTGAGCTTGATGTGCGCCTGATCCGCCGTCCACAGCTTCACTGGCCGGTAGATGCCCGCACCGGAGTACCAGCGGGAGTTGGGCTGATCAGCGTTGCGGGCGATGACCTCCAACGTGTTCTCCTCATTTGCCTGGAGCTTCCCCGTCAGATCTACATAGAAGTTGGTGTAGCCGTAGGGCCGGAAGGCCAGCTTCTCCCCGTTGACCTGCACCTCGGCGTTATGGTATACCCCCTCGAACTCCAGCACGGCAGTCTGCCCTGCCAGGGTTTCGTCCGGAGTAAACACGTTCGTATAGAGGTAGTCGCGCCCCTCATACCACCCAGTGTTCACACCACCGGCAGAGGCAGCCGCCCGGGGCTCAAACAGGGCGGCATCGTGGGGTAGGCCAATGGGCGTTCCTGGGCCCTTTTCCCCCAAACGCTTCCAGCGCCAATTATCGTTGAAATCTTTTGCTCTCATTCTGCATCTCCTTTTAGCGAAAAGAAATGGAAATTTACATGGCCTGTCCCTTGAAATTTGAAGTAAAGTGCCCGCACCCCGTCCTCCAAGGAGCAGGGTGCCTCCAGCGTCCTGCGTTCTCCGGCCAGCTTCACTGGAAAGCAGACCGCAGCCGCTTGGAAGCTTGGTGCGGTGGAAAGAAGGAACTCCCCCTCTGCTGTGCCGCTCAGTTCAACAGACACGGCCTGGATGCCCTTGCAGTCAAAATACTTGAACCCGGCCACCGCGCCGTCCCGCATATTGGCGATGTACTGGTCGCCGTCCCCCTCCCGGTCTGTTCCCGTCTGGGTAAAATAGGGATGGGCCGCCAGCCGCTTTCGGGGATTGGAGCCATCGTACCGCCCCACGCCGTCCTTGCTCCACAGATTACAGGCGATGCGGGCCTCATACCGGCCTTCGCCCTTGAGCGGTCCGCCATTCAGGCCGCAGGAGGTGATTTCCGCCTGCTTGAACCCCCCATCCGGGGTGCGCTCCAGTTTTTCCGCGCAGGCCTGCCGGGAGTAGGAGTGGCGGTTCGTCTGCCGGTGGTAGAAGATGTACCACTGTTCCCCAATGTTCAGCAGTCCGCCGTGGGTGTTTCCCAAGTAGTTGAGGGCCTTTGCTTCGTCCTCGTTTCCGTCCAGGAACAGGTCACCCTGGCTTACCAGCGTACCGCCGAAGACAAAGCCGCCGTCTGGCCGGTCGCTGACGGCATAGCACAGCTCATGGTTGTGCCGGGAGGAATAGACAAAGATGTATTTGTCCCCGTCCTTTCGGATGGAGCTGGCCTCGAAAAATTCATGGTTGGGGAAGGAGCCGGGGCCTGCCTTGGGGAAGATCACCTTGGGCTCGCCTTTGATGGTCACCATGTCCCGCTCCAGCTCAACCACCGTGCCGCCATCGTTTTTCAGCTTTTGAAAGCCGGTGACAATGGCCGGCGTGGGGGTGTAGAACCCGGAGTACAGCCACACCCGCCCGTCATCGTCTGCCAGCACACCTGGGTCGAAGGGAAACTGATCGCCCTTCCGGCGGCCCCACACGGTACCGTCCGGGTAGTGGACATGGCCGAAAAATTCGTACTGCCCCGCCGGGGTGTCGCACACTGCCACACCCACCACGCCCATGAAGTCGAAGGCATAGTAGAGGTAGTACCGCCCATCCGGGCCTTGGCACACATCTGGGGCAAATAACAGCCGCAGACCCAGTTTGTTTTTCGGGTCCTGGTTTTTGCGATAGATGACCCCCTCATACCGCCAGTCCGACAGGTCGTCCACTGGGGCGGACCAACATACATAATCGTTGATGCAAAAGATAGGGGCATTGAATTTATCGTGGGAGCCATAGACGTACACCCGGTTTCCAAACACGTGGGGTTCGCCGTCCGGGAGGTACTCCCAGCTGGGCAAATAGGGATTGCACGCTTGCTTTTTCATCTGCACTGCTTTTTTCTCTGTGCAATGGTTTCCTGCTCTGCGGGGAGATCCCGCTCCACCGTCCACAGTATCATCAGCGCGGCGCAGATGGCGTAGGCCACCGTCTCGATCCAGATATAGCTGATGCCGATGGTGGACTGTACAGCGGCGGACTGGGTCATAGCGGCGGCAGCGGCGGCGTCTTCCGGGGGAGCCACATAGCCGGAGCCGCCCAGCATGGCCATGAAGATGGCATTGCAGATGGGGGTGGCAGCCACCATGACGGAGCTATAGATGGACATGGTGAGACCATCGGTGCGGATGCCGCTTTTGAACTCGATGTGGTCGATGACGTCAGCCAGCATGGCCAAAATCAGATAGGCGGCGGGGGCGGAGCCCAGGCACTTCAGGGCCACGCCGATGGCCACGGGGACGATCTGCCCGTTGCCAAGGCCCGCAATGATGCCGCCCGCAACGCCTATGAGCATACCCGCCATGACCACCAGGCGTTTGCTGAATTTGTTGGCCAGGGGCACCACTACTGCGGCAGCCACCGCCATGGGGATCGCCCCCAGCACGGCCAGGATGGTCTGGGCCATGCCCCAGTCGATGGCGCCGGAAGCGCCGATAACCCACTGGCAGAAGTAGCTCATGGAGCCGTTCTTCATGGCACCGCTGCACTGGAAGGCCAGGTAAAACAGGATGATCAGCCACCACCACTTCTCGCTGGTGACCGCTTTGAGCTGTTCACCCATGGAGGCGGTTTTGACCTGGGCGGCACCGTTGCTCTCGACCAAAAGCTCCTCTGTGACCCGCTCACGGGTAAACTTGAACTGGAGGTAAATAGTAAGGGCGGAGAAGATGGCTACGCCCAGCATCACCAGGAACCACATATGCTGGTCTTCCTTCATCACGTTGGACACCAGCACGGGGAAGATCATGGAGCCCACGCCCATGACGCCAAGGCCAGCCACGTTGGTAAAGGAGGCCAGGGCGCCCCTTTGCTGGCTGTTGCGGGTGGACACGGGGATGAGGGTGGAGTTTGCGGTGTTGTAGATGGGGTAAGCCACCGCGTAATAGAGGTTATAGGCGATGGCGATCCACACCATTTTCGCGGCCCCCTCAAAGGGGACGATGAACATGAGCACGCTGGACACGCTGAGGGTCAGGGCGGACAGCAGTACCCAGGGGCGAGCTTTGCCTGCCAGGACGCGGGTGCGCTCGATGAGCTGGCCCACAATCAGGTTGGCAGCCACAATCAGCAGGGTGGACACCAACTGAAGGATGGACAGGAACCCTGTGTCCAGCTTCAGTACATCGGTGAAATACTTGTTCAAAAAGCTGGTAAATATGCCCGAGGACAGCAGCGCCCCGAAGGGGCCGATGAAGTAGCCGATCAGCATCTCCGGCAGCTTCACGTCTGGGGACTTCACCAGGGAGCTGGTCAGCGGGGTGTTCCAAAACCCAGTTTGCTTTTTACTCATGACGTTCACTCCTGCATGTTTTGATCGATGTTTGCTATGATGAAAATCATAGATATATTTTACGATATTACTCTGTGTCTTAGATAACCTGAAGCTCCAATGTTTTTGCTTCCATACCCTTGGCACGCACGGTCACAACTATATTGCCAGGTGCATTTTCACTGCGGATAACGGCTAACGCCTTCCCGTAATACGTGGTATGGGTATCTGAGAAAAAGTTCTCCCCCATGTTAGGCCGTGCAGATCCCAGTGCCAGCAGGGAACCAGCGCCACTGACCTCTACGGTGACGGCCATATCCTCAGAGGACTTCGTGATCCCCTCCGCTCCTGTGATATCAATGCTGATGTAGGCCAAATCTTGCGTGCCGGCTTTTAGGACTGTGCGATCAGCCGCTATTCGAAGCTCACTGGCCCCCTCGGCAGTTTTCAAGCAAGTGCGCGACAGTTCTTTGCCTGCGCTGTCATAGCTGACAGCAGTAACTGTTCCAGTCTCGTATGTCACATGCTTGAATACAGTTTTATATTCCTTCGTCTTCTTCTTGCCATAGGATCGTCCATTTACAAGCAATTCTGCCGCATTACCATCAGAGTACACCGTTACCTTGCTTTTTTTCCCTTCACAGCCGGCCCAGGACCAGCTTGCCACCGCGTCTGTATCCCGCCACATGGAGACAGATCCAGTTTCTCCCGCGTGAGTGTACGGCTCCACCCCGATCCCCGGGGTATGGTCTAAGCCCCAGATCAACCGGTTCCACTGAACCTCTGGACGGAGCTTTCCGCAGATGTCGATCACACCACAGCCGCCAGAGATGATGGGGGCATCCTGACCCGGTTCCTTAAAGCTCTTATAGCGAACAGTTCCAATGCCCGATTCCCCCAGATAGTCCCAGCCAGTCCACATAAAGTCACCAATAACATGGGGATATTTTTGAACCAGCCGCCAATTATGGTAGAGCCTTTTGGGCAGTGTTTCAGAACCCACGATGACTCTGTCTGGATGCAGCGTACCATCCTTCTCATATCTTGAAGCTGCGTAGTTGTATCCGCCAATATCTAAATAGGAGAAACAAACTTTTGTCGCGTTATCCGCAGCAGGCTTAGCAGCCATTTTTTCAATCATTCCCCCGGCCAGGTTCATCAGCATATTAAAAAAGGCGCTGGTGGGAATATTATCCATCGTCTGACTGCCGTTTGTGTTCTCTTTCCCGTCCTTTTCGCCGCCATAGATACCCTTGCCCTTGGCTGACATACTGCAAAGCATCAGGTTCACGCCCAAGGTCACAGCCTTGTCTGGATCCAGCTTCCGGGCATGCTCGGCCAATTTTTTGCAGTATTCTTGACCCTCAGGTATCGCAAGTTCTGAAATCTCGTTGCCAATGGAATTCATCACAACGCTGGGATGATTGTGATTTTTTATGACCATAGCCGTAAGATCCCGCTCCCACCACTCACGGAAGTCCTTATCCGCATAATCGTATGGGTTTTTATGCACCAGCCAGTTATCGCAAAATTCATCCATAACGTATAACCCTAACTGGTCACAGGCATCAAGCAGCGCCTTGGAGGCTGGATTATGAGCAGACCGTATCGCGTTAAAACCGGCATCCTTAAGAAGCCGGACGCGGCGGAGTTCGGCGGATTCATAAGAACACGCACCCAAAATGCCGTTATCATGATGGATGCAGGCACCTCGGAGCAGAGTTTCTTGACCATTCACAAAAAAACCTTTGGCACTCCAGCTGATGATACGGAATCCAAAGCGTTCCTCAGCGGTATCCACCACCGTGCCATCCTTTACCAGTTCGGCCCGGCAAAGGTATAGTTCTGGGTGCTCCGCATCCCATAGCCGGGGATGAGCCACATGGATGCTTAACTCCGCCAGCCCATTATGCACCGGGGCAATACTCTGGGCCGCAGTTTTTTCCCCATCAAGGACGGTGACCCGAATCTCATCGCCTTCAGAAACAGCAACCCTCACATTGACAGTGTCATTGTCAGCAGTGGAAATCAGAAAACCATTGGGGATGATATGGCTTTTGCTCGCAAGAAACAGGTTTACATTCCGGTAAATTCCGCTTCCGGAATACCAGCGGGAATTGGGAACCTCAGAATTATCCGCAAGCACTTTGATTTCGTTTTCTTCGCCATATTTCAGGTGTTCATCCAACGAAACATAGAAATTGGTGTAGCCATATTTTTGCTGGGCCGCAAGGATTCCATTGACAAATACCTGGGCGTTTTGATAAACGGCCTCGAACTCCAGCACGGCAGTCTGTTCCTGCCATTCGGAAGGCACAGAAAACCGCTTGATATAGAGATAGGATCCTCCAGGAAAATAGCCGCAGGCCCCTGCGGTGGCAGCATCTTTTGAGCGTTTCTCATATAGCATTGCGTCATGGGGCAGTGTAACAGGTTTCATCGGCTGGTTTCCATCAACAGTACCAAAAAGCCAGCCTGTGTTAAAGTTTTCCTTTTTCATCAATTTTGTCCCCTTTGCAATCGTTGGTCATTAAGTAAAAGGCTCATCATTTCACTGTGTCGTCTGTAATGGCTTCCATGGCCCGCTCCAAACTCATACCGCCCGCCACAGCCTCCTTCCGAGCGGCATTTACCGCCTGGATGGTCTTCATTTTCTCCCCAGTCAGGCTGTAGCCCCTCATGGCCAACAGCGTTGCCGCCCAGGCCAGCATGGGGATGACGCAGAACATAACGATGACCGCCACCTTGATGCCTGCGGAATAGGGGGTGCTGTCATCGGGCAGGTCCTTCAGCCCCGCGAAAATCAGGAAAAGGAAGGCCACCAAGGTCTGGGCCAGGGAGGACACCAGCTTGTCCACCAGGGAGAACAGGGTGCCCATGATGCCGGGGATGTACTTGCCGGAGCGGTAGGTCTCGTAGTCGGAGCAATCTGCCACCATGGGGATGGGCATATCAGCGGTGGCGTAATAGGCCCCGTAGCCGATGCCGAAGCACACGATGAACAGGATGGTATATAGGTTGATGGAGCCACCGCCGTTGAAGGGGAAGGACAGCATCCGGGCCGGATTGCCATGCTGGCTGAACAGCAGCAGGGCCAGCACCCCCACATAGCACACCAGGGCCACGGAGACGTAGCGTACCAAGGACGCCTTCTGTCCCAGCTTCTGGGAGGTCCGCATGGACAGCAGGAAGAAGGGAACGGCGCACACATAGCCCAGCACCATCATGGGCAGATACAGGGAGTTGTAGTTGCCCATCAGAATGCCGTAGAGCGCCAACAGGACGGTGGTGTTGGTGGCAATGGCCAGCGCCAGCTTGCACCCCGCGCCCGCCACCATCAGCCGCTGCATGGGCTTGTTGTGTTTGATGATTTCCACATATTCGGAGATCTTGACCTTTTCCTGCTTGTCACCGCCGATGCCGTAGTATTTGGGGTTGTCCTTCTCCGCAATGCCGATAATGGCAAGAGCGGTGAGGAATACGGAGATGGCGATGCCAATGGGGGTGATGATGCGGAACACAGTAGGGTCGGAGTAGCCAGACACGATGACATTGCCCGCCCCATCCGTCACGTCATACATTTTTTTGATGGTTGGGATCATGACCTGCATGACACCCATGCCCAGCAGGGAACCCACGGTATTGAAAATCGTGAACATGGGACGCTGGTTGGGGTCGTTGGTGAGCACGGTCTGGCCCGCCCGAGTGCAGGAGGTCTGGAAGGTGTAGCCAATGACCCAGACGAAATACACCACCACGAAGGCCACGTAACGAAGCCACATCATGGTTTCGGGGATGAAGGGCGTCAGCACATACAGGCAGATGACGCTGACAGCCATAACGGCGCTGCCCAGAATCATAAAGGGCCGGAACTTGCCGATTCTGGTGCTGGTGCGGTCCATCATGGCCCCGATGATGGGGTCTGTGATTGCATCGCACACCCGCATGATGGTGACCATGGCGGAAGCAAACAGGCCAAGCTTCAGGATGTTGGAGCCGAAGGTGGCCACGTAGGATAGGATCAGGACAAAGTAAACGTTGGTAGCGCCGTTGTTCAGCGGGAACAGCATCAGCTGATAGGGTTTGGCCCGGTTCAGGGTGGTATCAGGCTGTGCACTCATTTTCTCTCCTCCTCTTTTTATACCCAATTTGCACTGTTGGAGCTCTTGCCGTGGAGCTTGTAGGCGGGGTTGGGCGCGTCCACATGGCGGATGACGCACCGGTCATGCTGCTCGCCTGCTGCAGCCCGCAGCTCCACATCGCCCTCCAGAGGAACTTTGAACTCGAAAACTTTATCGCCAGCCTTTTCCTCCACCAGCTTTCCGTTGGCGTACAGCGCCACCTTTTTCTGGTTGGAGTATACTTTTATCCTGGCGACAGCCTCCAGATGATCCACATAGCGGCTGCCGCAGATGTGGACGAAAGGCTCATCACTCCACCATGCTTTGTAAAGATAGAAGGCATCCTTCTTGATTTTACGGTCAAAGGTGACCAGCCCCTTGTGGTTCATTCCCGGTTCACCGCCCTGATCGCGGGCATCGGCGGCAAAGTCGAACATATTCCACACATGGGTGGCCCACAGGAAAGGACGATGCTCAAAGCAGCGCAGCATATATTCATGGTACACACACTGGTATTCCTCAGTGTGGTCGCCCCTGCGGGGCTTGGAAGAGTGCAGGTTGGGCATGGCTTCGCAGCCGTACTCCGAATAGCCCAGCGGCCTGTCCGGGTAGCATTTGTGGAAAAAGTCGATCCACAAATCGTTCAGGAACAGTCCCGGCACATACCAGCCCAAGTATAGGTTCCAGCTCACCAGATCGGTGATATGGGCGCTTTTGTTGAACGGCCCACACATGGCATAGCAGGCCAGGGTGGTGAGCCGGGTGGGGTCCAGCTGGTGGTATAGGTCATTGAGCGTCCGATGGTTGTCCAGCATATCCGCCTTGTCTTTGGTGGAGATGGTGATCTCGTTGGACACGCCCCAGCACACGATGGATGGGTGGTTGTAGTTCTGGATGACCAGTTCCTTAGCCTGGGAGATTGTATTAGCGCGTCCGTTTGGCATATGTTCGGAGATGTAGGGGATCTCCGCCCAGACCACCATGCCGCATTGGTCGCACAGGTCATAGAAATACTGGTCGTGCTGGTAATGAGCCAAGCGGATCGTATTGGCCCCCATCTCCCGGATCATAGCCATGTCGGTTTCATGGTGTTCCTTCGTGATGGCGTTGCCGAGGCCCTTCCAGTCCTGGTGACGGGAGACACCGCGGAGGGGATAGGATCGTCCATTGAGGAAAAAACCTTCGCGTGGATCCACATGAAAGTCCCTCACACCGAACCGGGTGCTGATTCGATCCACCTCTCTGCCATCCATGGTGAGAGTAGCCACAGCAGTGTAAAGATAGGGATCCTTCACGCCGTTCCATAAGTGGACGTTGGGCAGATCCAGCTTGGCACTGGGCATATTGGCGTAAGCAATTTCCTTGCCATCAGCATCCAGAATAGAGATATGTACTTGGCCTTCATTGCAGTTCCGCCAGGTTTCTACTCTCACCTCGCCACGGGTGTAATTCTGTACCGGCTTAGCTGTGACCTGAATGCCGGGACCGCCAAACATATCCATATCAAAATGGTGTTTGTTCACGACGATCAGGTTTACATCCCTGTAAATGCCCCCATAGAAGGTGAAATCTGCTTTCTGCGGATAGACCCGGTCGTTGACGCTGTTGTCTACATGGACGATGAGTCTGTTGTCTTCCCCGAGGAAGTCAGTCACATCCCATCGAAAAGTGGAATAGCCGCCGTCATGGCTGCCCACAGCTTGCCCGTTCAGCTCCATCTTGGCTGATACGTTTACTCCCTGAAACTCCAAGTAGACCCGCTCATCCTTGTCAAACTCAGGCTTACCGAACATTTTTCGATAGACACACGTCCCCCGCCAATAGTCGTTCCCTCCATCCTGGCCATCGATGTTGTTCCAGGTGTGGGGTATGCTTACTGTGGATGTCACTCCATCCGCCCCAGTAAATTGCCAGTCTTTATTCAGATTGATTATTTTTCGCGGTTCCATTTGAAGCCCCCATTCAAACATATTTCTCTAAGAATGCAGCGCTCCGCTGAAAGCTTTTGACTGGCGATTTTTCCACCCAGTTGCGATGGCTCTCCAAGATCACTGCGTCCACACAAACAGCTTTTGCTTGCTCCACCATAGGGAGCAGATCCATGTTCCCATAACCTAATTCCATGCTGTCACTTTTCAAGATGGGTGTCATAGCCGGGCCGGTCAACCGGGTTCCCCGGTCATTGATGTGCCACAGTTTCATCCGTGCTCCCAGGCGCTCCATCCAAAACAGGGCGTTCGCTCCGCCTTCTGTAAACCAATAGCTGTCAAACTCAAAGTTAACCGCTGCCGGATCAGTCTCGGACAGCAAGATATCATAGGCTCGCTGGTCATCGTTTACCCACTGCAATTCACAATTGTGATTGTGATACAGCAGATTGACACCCTCCTTTGCCAAGGCCGCGCCCGCTTGATTCAGCCGCTGGACCAGCTTTTTGACTGCTTTCTCATCACAATAGGGGAACCGGTACATCCCCGTGATCACAGCATATTTTGCCCCAAACGCTTTCACTTCAGCGGCAATGGCGGCACTGTCCCGCTCCAGGCTGTCCAGGTCTGTGTGCAGGCTGACCACCTGGAGCCCGGACTCTGCCACCAGCTTCGGCCAGTCCAGCTTTCCGCCCCGCCCCACCGGCATCCCAGCGGCCTTAGTGACAAGCTGCACCAAGAGGCCGCTGGGATGGGTCATAAAACTGCATAGCTCAATTCCATCATATCCGGCTGCTTTCATTTTTTCCAAGGTGTCTCGGGTCTGTGTCTCATTATTTAATACTGTACCCAGCATAAACTGCTGGATCGCTTTGATAGGCATAGGACTGTCCTCCTTATAAAATCAGCCGGATTGGGTTTGCCTTTATTTCTTGACTTGCTTTTTCTTAAAGCGGAGCATCATGAGCACACTGCCCACAGTAAGAACGGCGCAACCTGCCGTGGCGGCATATAGTGCGGTCTGCCACCAGGGCGTGACCATCACCACTGTGGCGTTGCCGACGTTCATGGCGTTGGTCCGCGTCACGCTGTATACCACATTTTTTGCCGCGTTATGGACTGCCGCAGCGATAGCGGGATCGTTATCAGTGCCATCCAGGGTGCCCATATTCCCCTTCTGGCCGCACCAATAGTCCTGCCCGGCCAGTACGCCCAAACGGTAGTCCATCCACTTGGCGTTGATGGCCATGTCTGTGATCGCAGAGCCTTCCATGCCCCATTCATCCCGGAGGACACCGGTCATCAGGCCATGGTGGGCGCCGGCCCAAACCACGCCCAGGCGGTTAAAGGAACTCATGACATTGGACGCTCCACCGCGAATGGCACCCTCAAAGCTCTCCAAATACAGCTCGCGAATGGACTGCTCGTTGGCCCAGACAGAGATACCATAGCGCCCCTGCTCCTGGTCATTGAGTGCAAAGTGTTTCACGAAGGCCAGCATACCCCGGTCATGCAGTCCTTTGACCTGCGCGGCGCAGATTTCGCCAGACAGCCAGCCGTCCTCGGAATAGTATTCGTTGTGACGGCCCAGATAGGGGCTCCGGTGGATGTTGACACCGGGGGCATAGATGCCCGCCACAGCAGCCGCATTGTCACCGGATTGAGCGTGGAGCATATCCTCGCCCATGCACTTGCCCACCTCCTGAATCAGCTCCAAATTGTAGGTGGCCGCCATGACGTCCTCAGAGGTAAACGCCATGCCATTGCTCCCGCCCACCATGCTTTTGGTGAAACCGGTAGGGCCGTCAAACTCCTGGGTGGCGGGCAGGTTAATGGCGGGGAGCACCTGGGTCTGATAGGAACCGTTGTAAATCAGGTTCAGCATATCCTCATAGGCGATCTGGCTAATCAGGTCATCCCAGGCGGGATCGTTATAGTCCTTGTCCACAAAGTCGATGGCGTTGAGGGAACCGCCTGTCCCGGCAGCAGGAACCTGATTCACATCGGCCCAATACAGCTGCTTATATTTTTCCACAAGGGCCGCCCGACCGGACTCATCATGGGTCAGTCCGTCATCCCACATGGCGTCCGTGACCCGCAGACTGACAGCAGCCTGCGGGAATGTCCCGGTCCAGTTGCTGCGCGTGAGATAGACCGCCTGCTGATCCTCCGCGCCTTCGTACTTGTTCAGATCGGCATTGTCAAACAGGTTGGTAATCGGGTTGCCAGTGGCTGAGGAAACAGCATAGGTCGTGGTGTCCAATGCGCTGTTCGTCCACTTGGCGGTGAGGGCTGCGTCACCGGTCCCAGTCATGCGGTTCTGGTCCGCGCCCTTGGCCATCAGGATGTTATTGATGGCGTTGTGTGCATCGGTGCCCACGGTGAAGTAATAGTCCCCGGCGTCCAGGATATAGGTCTTGGCGGCGTTGGCATCATAGCTGGTGATGTCCTCCTTGAGCACGTTGATGGTGAAATGCTCCGTCTCGCCAGCCTTGATCTCCTTCTTGTCAAAGCCGCACAGCTCTACGGCGGCCTTTTCAATGCCGTTTTCCCGGTCATAGTCCGTATAAGGGGACTGGAAGTAGATCTGCACCGTATGCTTGCCGTCCATGCTGCCGGTGTTGGTTACGTCCACGCCCACCTCAAAGGCCTCGCCCTTGTCCTCTACGGTAAAGTTGGAGTAGCTGAACGTGGTGTAGCTCAGGCCGGTGCCGAAGGGGAAGGCCACATCGGCGTTGTAATCGTACTCACCCGCGCTGCCCTGGCTCAGCACGTAGTCCTCATACCGGGTCTCATAGTAGCGGTAGCCCACGTAGATGCCCTCTTGATAGACCACGTAGTTCATATTGCATTTGTCGATGCCGGGGGCGG
This sequence comes from uncultured Oscillospiraceae bacterium, assembly GCA_948670295.1. Taxonomy (GTDB): domain Bacteria; phylum Bacillota; class Clostridia; order Oscillospirales; family Oscillospiraceae; genus Enterenecus. The sequence goes on from CAPOAR010000003.1 coordinate 36,553, forward strand.
TATTGTTCTGGGCAAAGGCCAGATCAAGCTGGGACGCGTTTGTATAGGGGTAGGCATCATAGTTGACCATAGCGGGAGAGGAATGGTTATCCTTCAGGAAGGTATCCACAATGCGCCCAGAAGGGTTCACTTTACCCGCCAGGATGTCGGCTACGGCGGGCAGGCCGTTGATGCCCATGTTTCCGGTCCATACCACCGCATCGATGTCATACTCATCAATGAAGTCCAGCTGGAGGGTGCTGGAGGAGTTGAGCAGCACAATGACCTTTTTGAACGTCCCCTGTTCCTTGAGCGTCTTCAGATTTTCAAGCAAGTCCATTTCTTCCTTGCACAGGCGGAGATAGTCGCCGTCCGTCATGTAGGGCTCCAGCTCGGTCAGGCCGGAGGGCAGGTCCGCACCTTCCCCGGAGGAGCGGGACAGCACGACCAGGGCCGCATCACCATAGCTGGCAAAGGTGGATTTCAGCGCATCGGTATATTTCTCCCAGGGCACCTCGTTGATGCGGTACTGAGAGGGATCTCCGCCGGAGAGAGAGGCGTTTTCCCGCTTATAGCCGCTGGTGACATAGAATTTCCACAGGTCAGTGTTGACGCACCCGGGCTGGAAGCTGTCCTCCAGCGCGGAGTACAGGCTGGCTCCCTCGCCGGTGGAGACAAAAGCGGAGCCGGTGCCCACCTTCACGGGATCGACAGAGGATTGGGAAAAACAAGAGATTTTGGAATCCGGGGCCAGGGGAAGGGCACCATCCCGGTTCAGCAGCACCGAAGCGCCCTCCGCCATCACCTGGCGACACACGTTCCAGTCGTTGGCCACCAGTTCCTCCTCAGAGTCGTAATTGGTCCAGTAAAAGATCTGGGCGCTGGGGTCTTTGACAATTTTCTGTGTCTCGGCGTTCAACGCCACATTGATCATCGGAGCAAAGTAACTGGTGATGGGAATCGCCGCGACACAGACAGCTGTGAGGACAGCAAAAACCGCCACGGGTATTTTCCAAAAATTTTTCTTCATGCAGATTCCTCCCTTATAGATAAGAGAAAGGCGGGCCGTGGGCGCAGCCTGTGCCCCACAGCCCGCCTTTTGATGGATACGTTAGCTGTTCTTCGCTTTCTTTTTGCTGCGGATGAGCATAAACACGCTGCCCGCAGTAAGTACCGCCATCACGCCGGCGGCGGCATAGATGGCCATCTGCCACCAAGGGGTAATGGTGCGCACGGTGGCGTTACCCACGTTCATGGCGTGGCTGTGGGTGATGGAATAGGCAATGTGCTTGACGGCGGTCTGCACGGCGGAGACAACGGCGGGGTCGTTGTCCAGCCCGTCCAGGGTCTCCATGCCCATGCTGTAGCCGTCCCACAGATCCTGTCCGGCCAGCACGCCCAGCCGGTAGTCCATGTAAGCGGCCATAACGGAGCAGTCGGTGATGGCCGCGCCCTTCATGCCCCACTCGTCCCGGAGGATGCCCGTCATCAGGCCGTGGTGAGCGCCGCTCCAGGTCACGCCAAGGCGGTTGAAGGAGCTCATCACACCCATGCCGCCGCCCCGGGCCACGCTGCCCTCAAAGCCCTCCAGGTACAGCTCGCGGATGGCCTGCTCATTGGACCAGGTGGAAATGCCGTAGCGCCCTTCCTCCTGATCGTTGAGGGCAAAGTGCTTGGTAAAGACGTATACGCCCCGATCCTGGATGGCAGCCACCTCCACAGCGGCCACTCGCCCGGACAGCCAGCCGTCCTCGGAGTAATACTCGAAGTTGCGTCCGCAATAGGGAGTGCGGTGGATATTGGCACCGGGGCCGTAAATGCCGGAGAATACGGTACCAGAATCATCGGTTGCGTGGAGGAAATCCTCACCAATGCACTTGCCCATGTGTTCAATGAGCTCCAGGTTGAAGGTGGCGGCCATCACGTCCTCGGAGGTGTAGGCCATGGCGGAGGAGCCGCCCATCAGGCTCTTGGTGAAGCCCTGGGGGCCGTTCTCATCGTTGGTGCCGGGCAAGCTGATGGAGGGCACCGGCTGGGTGAGGTGGAAGCCGTTGTAGATGAGGTTGGTCATCTCGCTATAGGGGATCTGGCTGACCAGCTGATCCCAGGAGGGATCGTCCGCGTCCGTCTCGGCAAACATGCTGGCGTTCAGCGTGCCGGACACGCCCACCTGGGGCATGGCGGCATCGGACCAATAGCGATTCTTGGCGACCTCCACCATGGCCGCCCGGTCCGCCTCGTTATGGGACAGGCCGTCCTTCCACATCTGCTCGGTGATCTTCAGGGAGACAGTGGAAGGGAAGGTGCCCGTCCAGTCGTTCCGGGTCAGGTAGGTGATGGTCTGGCCCTCCACGCCGTCGTATTTGTTCAAATCGGCGTCCTCGAAGAGGTTGGTGATGGGCAGGCCGGTGACAGAGGAGACGGCGTAGGTGGTTTTGTCGAAGGTGGGGTTGTTCCACTTGTGGGTCAACTCGGCATTCCCGGTGGCGGTCATGCGGCTCGAATCCGCGCCCTTGGCGGCCAGGATGTTGTTGATGGCGTCATGGGCGTCCTTGCCCACGGTGAAGTAATAGTCACCGTCCTCCAGGATGTAGGTCTTTGCGTTCATGTGGTCGTAGGAAGTCAGATCCTCCTTCTCCACAGTGATGGTGAAGCGCTCGGTCTGGCCTGCGGCAATTTCTTTCTTGTCGAAGCCGCACAGCTCCACGGCGGCCTTCTCCACCTGGTTGTCGATGTCGTACTGGGTGTAGGGGGACTGGAAGTAGATCTGCACGGTGTGCTTGCCGTCCACCTCTCCGATGTTCTTCACATCCACCTCCACCTGGAAGGCGTCACCCTGCTCCTGGACGGAGAAGTTGGAGTACTCGAACTCAGTGTAGCTCAGGCCGTAACCGAAGGGGAAGGCCACATCACTGTCATAGCTGTAATCCCCGGCATTGCCCCGGCCCAGCACGTAGTCCTCATACCGGGTCTCATAGTAGCGGTAGCCCACGTAGATGCCCTCCTGGTACACCACGTAGTCCTGGTTGCACTTGCCGATGCCGGGATCAGTGTTGTTCTGGGCGGTGGCCACGTCGTAGTCCGCGCCGTTGGTATACGGATAAGCGCCAAAGTTCTGCATGGCGGGGGAGGAGTGGTTATCCTTCAGGAAGGTGTCCACGATGCGGCCGGAGGGGTTCACCGTACCCGCCAGGATATCGGCCACGGCGGTGACGCCGGTCATGCCCACATCGCCGATCCACAGCACCGCGTCGATGCCGTAGTCATCCACAAAGTCCAGCTGGAGGGTATTGGAGGAGTTGAGCAGCACCACGATCTTCTTAAAGGTGCCCTGCTCCTTGAGCTGCTGGAGGTTGGCCAGCATATCCAGCTCTTCCTTACACAGCTGGAGGTAGTCGCCGTCCGTCATGTAGGGTTCCAGCTCCGGCAGGCCGCTGGGCAGGTCGGCGCCTTCGCCGCCGGACCGGGCCAGCACCACCAGGGCTACGTCACCGTACTGGGACCAGGTGCCCTTCAGCGCGTCGGAGTACTCGCTCCAGGGCACCTCGTTGATGCGGTACTGGCCCTGGTTGCCGCCGGTGGTGTCGGCATTCACCCGCTTGTAGCCGGCGCCGGCATAGAATTTCCACTGATCGGGGTTGACGGAGTTCTCCCCGAAGGCGCCGTCAATGGCGGCCTTGAGGGAGATGGCGTCATCGGCGGATACCTGGCCGGAGCCGGTGCCGCCGTACAGCAGGTTGAAGCTGGACTGGGAGAAGGGGGTGAACTTGGTGCCCGCGGCCAGGGGCAGGGTGTTGTCCCGGTTCACCAGCAGGGCCGCGCCCTCCGCCTCAATGTCATGGCACAGCTGTTTCTCGAAGGCCACGAGATCGTCTTCGCTCTCATAGTTGCTCCAAAAATAGATCTTGGCGTCGGGATCGGGAATGACCTCCTGGGTCTTGGCTCCCAGGGCCACGTTGATGGCGGTGGCAAAGGCATTGGTAACGGGGATGGCCACGATACACACCACCAGCAGCAAAGCGGTAACCGCTGTGAGGATGGTCCACAGCAGACTGCCTTTTTTCTTCATACTCGTCGCTCCTTTTCTTAAAAAAGGCTCCAGGCAGGTGAAACGGCCTGGAGCCTTTTTGCGTCAAAATTCCGGTTTACTTCACAGCGGCTGATTACTCAGCCTTGGTGGCGGTATTGCCGTCAATGGTCCACTTCTCAGCGCCAACGCCGGCCCAAATCTGGCCGAACGCGCCCAGCACGTCCTCACCGGGAGCGGTAACGGTCAGGGTATCGCCGTCCAGCACGTAGGTGAAGCCGTCGCGCTCCATGCCATACGCGGGGTACTTGACCTTCATGTTGGTCTCGTCCAGGAGGACCAGCTCCAAATCGCCGGCGGTGTAGGTGGCGATGCCTTCCGCCTCGGCGGGCTCAGCGGGATCCTCGCCGCCCTCGGGCGCGGAGAGGGTGGAGATGTCCTCGCAGACGAAGGTGTAGCTGACCGTGTTGCCGTCGCCCATGTTGCGCTCAGCGGCGAAGGTGGCTTTATTGCCGTCCATGGTCACGTCCAAAGCCTCGCCGCCCAGGGTGATGGCGATGGCGCCGTCAGCCAGGGACCACTTGCCGTCAGCGAACTGGTCGTAACCGGCGTAGACCAGCAGGGTGCCGTCGGCCTGGAGGTAAGCGGTGCCGTTGTTGTCCGCGTCGGTGAAGGCGCCCACGTTCTCAGGGGCGGTGAACTCCTGCTTGTAGGCCTGGATGAAGGCGTTGGCGTCGGCGTAGGTCTGCCCCTCCTTGCCCTCCATGGAGGCCACGCGGGTGTAGGACATGCCGGGCACCACGGGGAAGGTCAGGTCGAAGGAGTACACCCCGGCCACGTCATAGGCGTAAGCGGTCTGAGCGTTGGACTCGTTGCCGGCCTCATCCACGTAAGCCAGCTTGATCTGGAGGCAGGCCACGCCGTCCTTCTCCACTTCTTTCCAGGTGCCGGACATATAGCTGGCGGTGAAGGTGGGGTTGGTGGCGGCATCGGAGGCATCGTAGTTGGCAAACATGTACTTGTCGGCCACAGAGGTGCCGTCCTCCTTCAGGTTCAGCAGGAAAGCGGCGTTCAGCATGGAGGCGTTTTCGCCGCTCTCCTCATAGGTGCCCCAGAACTGATAGGACTTGCCGCCCTCGCCGCCCTCATCGGACTGGGACGGCTCAGAAGAAGGGGCCTGGGAATTGCTGCTGGGGCTGCCGCCGCAAGCGGCCAGCAGGGAGACGAGCATCATCGCCGACAGAACGGCGGCCAAGAGTTTCTTCATTTTCATAGCGTTTTCCTCCAATTTGCAATTTGTTTTATATTTCCCGTCTTCTCCGGCAAAAGCTCAGCCAGGGAAGACAAAGAAGCCAGAGTCACTTCCGATGGGGTATAAATGCGCCGATCACATTGAGAATAGTGGCCACGCCGAACACCGCAGAAAAGGTGATGGCTAACGTGGGGTTTCCTCCGAAGAAGGGTACGCCGGTGAGCACATCGGCCAAGGGATAGGCGGTTTCCACCAGGTGGTTGGCCAGGGCAACGCCGAAGCAGGCTCCGCCCAGGATAGGAGTAAACGGGAGCCGGAGCGCTTCGCCCGCGAAGGTGATCACCGCACCGCCCAGCACCAGACCAAAGGTGAGCCAGGAAAACACCCGATCCACCGTCTCGGCGGCGGTGGCCATGTAAATGACCACATAGGCCACAACGCCCACCAATGCAATCGCGGCGGCAGCCATGCTCAACCAAAGGCCCGGTTTTGCATCCTGAAACAAGCGCTTCATATCACTCGTCCCCCTTCCTGGACTTGACTTCAGAAAGCACGTACATTGCCGCTGTGCCTGCCGTCAACACACCAATGGCTACGTTCAGCCCCGTGAGGGCGGGCTTCCACCAGGGGGTGTAATTTTGCACGGTCTCGGTCTTGCTCAGTCCGTTCACCAGGTTGGAACGGCTCATGGTGTAAAGATAATACTTCGCCACCTCACGGAGCTTACCCCAGATGAAGCCGTCCTTCTCCTTAATCAGCAGATTGGACGCCTCAGGCACGCGGCCGGGGTCGTTATTGAACTGGCAGGTGCCTGCTTGAATGGCATCAGCGGTGCCCATATAGCTGGCGGAGTCTTTGGAACTGTCGGTCAGGTTGATGCCGGTGAAGCCCCATTCGTTTCGCAGTACGGTGGTCATGGTCTCATAGTCGCTGGCGGTGGGGATGCACCCGATGCGGTTATAGGCGGTCATAGTGCCCATGGAGTGCCCGGCCTGAAGCCCGCCCTCGAAACCGCGCAGCGGGCCCTCCCGGTATGCCTGCTCGGTCAGGAATGTGGCCACGCCGTGGCGGTTGGTTTCCTGGTCGTTGCCGCAGAAATGCTTGAAGGTACCCACACAGCCCCGGTCGGCCATGGCCTTGGTCTGGACCTCGCCGCAAATGTAGCTCATGTTGGCGTCCTCGCTGTAGTACTCGAAGCTGCGGCCGGAATAGGGGGTGCGGTGGATGTTCCCGCCGGGGGAGTAGATGGTGCGGAAGCCGATCCAGTAGCTCTCCTCGGCGAAGAACTCGCCCCGGAGCTTTAGCATCTCCTTGTTGAAGGTGGAGGCAGCCACCATTTCCGCGTTAAACAGCACGCCGCCCTGGTGGCCGTCCGGGCCGTCGCCGCCGGCGTAGGCGGGGAAGCCAATGCTCTCAATGGCGTCAAGGCCCATCTTCTCGCCCACGATCTGGGCCAGCTCGCTGGGGGTGAGTTGGTCGATGAAAGCGTCCCACTGGGGATCGTCGAAGGCCACGTCTTTCATCTCAATGAAGGAGATGCCGTTGTCCTGCTTGTACTGGTAGACGGAGATGTCGGGGGCGTCGGAGGGCTTCTCATACTGGAAGTTCTCCATCAGATCCTGAATCTCAGCCGTAGCCGTCAAGGTCTCCACCGTGTCGGGGAAGGTGTTCCAGTCGGAGCGGGTCAGGTAGGTCACCGAGCCGGGGATGAAGTAGTTGATATCCCGATCCTCGAAGTGGTTGGACACCACCTCGCCGGTGTAGGGGGATACGGCGTAGGTCGTGTTGTCCAGGCTGGCCAGCTCATCCTTGTGGGCCTTGGCCGCGTTGCCCTCCACCGGATTGCCCTCGGCGTCGAACATCCCGGTGACGCCCTTGGCGGCCATCACGTTGTTCAGCGCGTCGTGGGCGTCGTCGCCGATGGCGAAATAGTACGCGCCGGGATCGAACACATAGCAGCCGGTCTTGGAGCCGTCCGCGCCGTTGACGGCATTGCTGTCATAGGCGGCGAAGATGTAGTCAGAAAACTCCAGGGTCACCGTCTCGCTCTCCCCCGCCGACAAAGCGGAGGTCTTGGCGAAATCGGCCAGCTGGATGGCGCTCTTTTCCGTCTGTCCCGCCTCGTAGGGGAGCTGGACGTAGAGCTGTACCACGTCCTTGGAGGTCCCGGAGTAATTTGCCGCGCCGTTGTTGGTCACCTTCACCTGGGCGGTGACGGTATGGGCGGACTTGTCCCAATCCACGCTCAAAAGCTCCTGGGTGAAGTCGGCGTAGCTCCTGCCCGCGCCGAAGGTGAACACCATCTCATCGGCGTAGTTCCACGCGCCGTCCTGACTGGCGTACACGCCCTTGGGGCCGTTGGCATTGTTGATGCCCAGCACCTGATCCTGATACCGGGTCTCGTAGTACTTGTAACCCACGTAGATGCCCTCGGCGTACACTAGGTATTTGTTCTTGTACAGGCCGGTAAGGTTGTCGAAGGTGAAGTCGCCGGCGTTCTGCATGGCGGCGGAGCTGAGGGAGTCGGCGGCATAGGTGATGGCGTTGCGGCCGGAGGGATCGGCCTGGCCGCCCAGCAGCCGGGCCACGCCGGTCATGCCGTAGTTGCCGGGATAGCCGATCCACAGGCAGGCGTCCACCCCATAATCGGCCAGCCAGCCCAGGTCCATGGCGTAGCCGGAGTTGAGCACCACGATGATTTTGCCAAACTTGCCGGAGTCCCTGATGAGGTTGAGGGTGTCGATCTCCTCCTGGTGGAGGGACAGCTCGGGCACCCCGGCGGGGCCCTCCTGCCAGTCGCCCTGGAGGCCGTGGTTCAGATCGCCCTCCTCGCCGCCGAAGCGGCTCATGACGTAGATGGCGGCGTCATTGTAGCTGGAGGCATAGGAGCTCTCCGTTCCGGCGTAGGCGGAGGCGGGGATCTCGCCGATGAGGCCGGTCTTGGTCCGGGAACCGTTGGCGGCCACGATGGCGTTGTACACAGCTTCGTTGACCTGGAAGCCCTCCTCCTTCATGGCGTCGTAGAGGTTGATGCCGTCATTGGGCGGGCCGCCGGAGCCGCCGTGGTACACGGGGGTGGCCGCGGCGAAACCGAACAGCGTCACGCTGGCGTTGGGGGCCAAGGGGAGCGCGTCGTTCTCGTTGCGCAGCAGCACGCTGCCCTCCTCCTGGCTCTCGATGATGTAATCCTTCAAGGCGGCGCGCATCTCATCCATGGAGGCATAGCTGGAAGCGTAGTAGTTGGTGTCGTCCGTCACCTGGACGGCGGGGGGAAGGGTGCCCAGGAACAGGTTCACGTCCCCCTCCCGGGTGAATGCCAGGCTCCGGCCAAACATGGTCAGGGAAAGTACCAGCACCAAAAGGGTGCATAGCCCCCGCCATAGGTAAGTTTTTTTCATGAAGTGTTCCTCCAAATCAGTCTCTTATCCTTGGGGAGCGAGCAATTGATGCCACGCGGCAGTTTAAGCCGCAAAGTCGGTAAAGTCGAAGGAGCTGGTCTTAACGTTGACCTGCACAGAGGTCTCGGGGAAGGCCACGCTCTCCAGGAACTGCTGGGCGGTCCAGGGGGTAGCGTTGGGGTCTACGGTAGCGGCGCCGGTATTGGGATCAATCTCGGCGGGGACAACGGCCTTGCCCATGGCGTCGGACCAGTTGGCGGTATCCAGCCAGTAGCTCTGGTCGAAGCTGCGCACCACGCGGGTGGGAACGGCCAGGGTCACGTCCAGCAGATCCTCGTCCAGGTCATTCACCTGAGAAGTATAGGTGCCGTAGAACTTGGTGATGGAGTTCTCCCGCTCGTTGCCCTTGGCGTCGTTGGTGCTCTCGGCCAGCTCCAGGGCGGAGAAGGTGGAGGCGGACACCACCAGGCAGTAGGTGTTGTCGTCCATCAGGGTGATCTCCTGCTGGGTGAAGGTGGTCAGGTAATAGTTGTACTGGGGCCGCATGTTGGTGTAATCCAGCTGGGCCGGGCTGAGGTAGATGCCGGTGATCTTCCCAGCCGTCTTGCTGCCGCCTCCACCGCTGCAGGCGGCGAGGGACAGCGCCATTGCTGCGGCCAGGAACAGAGTGACCAATTTTGTGTGCTTTTTCATTGATGTATCCTCCTCATAAATTTCTCAGGGCATACGCCCTTTTGCTGCCCCTAATTTATTGAATATACCCAAGGTTTTCAATAGAAACCGCACAACCTTCCTTTCTGACCGCACAACCTTACAAACACAGACCGCCCAGCCTTGACTTTTCTTGTCCAAATTGCTATATTGTAATTCAGAGAGAGGGGGCGGGCCAATTTGATAGACATCGCCATCGTGGAGGATAGTAAGGAGCAGGCCGCGGCCCTGGAGTCCCATATCCGGGCCTATTCCGCCGAGCACAAACTGGCCGTTTCCATCTCGGTTTTTTACGACGCCATCACTTTTTTGGAGAAATATTCTGCGTTCCACATCGTATACATGGACATCATGATGCCCATGCTCAACGGGATGGACGCGGCCAAGCTCCTACGGGAAAAGGACGAAAAGGTGATCCTCATCTTCGTCACCACCATGCGGCAGTACGCCATCCAAGGTTATGAGGTGTCGGCCTATGATTTTATCGTCAAGCCCATCGCCTATCCGGAGTTCGCCCTGAAGTTCACAAAGGTGCTGGGCAGACTGGATCAGGCCATGCCCGCTGATGTGTTCATCCGCACCGATACCAGTTTTGTGCGTCTCGCCCCCAAAGATATCCTCTATGTGGAAGTAAAAGGGCATCACTGCATCTATCACACCCTAAGCGGCGAGTACCGCCAATATCAGACGATGAAAAACGCGGAATCCGCCTTATCCGGGCAGTGCTTTGTGCGCTGCAACAATTTCCTGCTGGTCAATCTGGCCCACGTGGATCGCATTGAGGGGATGACCGCGTATGTAGGCGGCAGCGCTCTGCAAATCAGCCATCCCCGCCGCAAGGCCTTTTCTGATGCGTTCTCCCAATACATGGGAGGCATAAAGCCATGATCAACACCTTGATTGGCCTAATGGGGGCCTACGGCCTTCAGGGCGCTAACCTGATCCTGACCTATTTTGAGTGCTATATCTGCATCGCTCTGTTTGCCCGCAGGCTGGAGCGGCGGGATTTCTTTCCCGTCCGGGTGGTCATGACCCTGCTGGAGGGCGGTGTGCTCTGTTTCCTCTTGGCCATCTGGTATACGGAGGCGAGCTCCCTGCTGGTACGGGTGCTGTGCTATTCTGCGATTTCCGGGCTGAATTTTACCGCGCTGCTGTTCTGCTGGAAGGATGACCTGTCGGAAACGCTGCTGGCCTTCTGCTCCGGTATGGCAGCCTATCAGTTTACCAACAAGCTCTACCCCCTTCTGCAAAATTTCCTGGGCATCAATGACCGGGAGACAAATTCCCTGTTCCACGGCGGCGAGGTAGGCTCGTCTAATTTGGATTGGGCCGTATTTTTTGGTTTCCATCTGTTGGCTTTTTTTATTCTGTCCACTGTTTTCACCCCTAAAAATAAACTGGTACATAACCAACGCACCGCTCGCAACGTGATCGTTCTGTCCATCACCACCGTGGTGTTGGTGAATATTCTGATTTGCGTTTCCCGTGTGTATGAAGAGGAGAGCTTCATGCTCAACCTGGTGATCAAAGTGCTCTATGTGGGATTCAGTCTGACCATCCTCACCATATGTGCGGGTATTTTCTCCCAAAGTGAGCAGGAAGAGCAAATCAGCATCCTTCACCAGCTCTGGCGGCAGGATCGAGCGCAGTTCGAATCTGTCAAGGCAAATATGGATGTTATCAATATGAAATGCCATGACATCAAACATATTTTGAATAAAATTGAGGATAAGCTCACCTGTGAGGAGGCTGCATCCCTGCGGGAGGCCATCCAGTTCTACGATGCCAACATCAAAACAGGCAACGAGGTGCTGGATGTTGTCCTGTGTGAAAAAGCCATGACCTGTCAGAAAAACGGTATTTCCTTCTCCTGCATGGTGGATGGCACAGGGCTGGAATTTCTCACACCCGTGCAGACCTATTCCCTGTTTGGCAATATCATTGATAACGCGGTGGAAGCGGTCAAATCCCTACCGCCCGGGGATCGGGTGGTCTCCCTCACTTGCCATGAGGAGGAGGGTGCACTGGTGATCGAGGAGTCCAACTATTTCAGTGGTGGGCTGGAACTGGATCACGGCTTGCCCGCTACAAGCAAAGGGGACGTGTCCCGCCACGGCTTCGGCACAAAAAGCATCCAGTATATCGCGGGCCAGTACGGCGGAACCATGGACATCAAGGTGGTGGACAATATGTTTTTCCTCACGATCCGGTTCCCCGCCAAGCCGCGCAAAGGGTAGGCACGATAGAGATAAAATGACCGGGGCACAAGTGCCCCGGTCATTTTTGTTTCAGTGGATCGTGATGACGTACTCGCCGGCCCGATCTACAGAAATCCTGTTTCCGTCCATTTCATAGTCCCCGCCGGACACGGTGATGTCTGTTCCCATGCCCTCCGGCACAATGATGGTGCCCGCAACGTCGATGGTGGTCACAGTAAGAGTTTTCTCCGCTGCGGTGGTCCCCAGCTCTACGGTGATCTCTCCCTTGGGCGTCCAGACGGTGCAGTGGAAGCTGTCCAACGCATCGCTGGGTGCGATCTCATATGCTTCGAACCCCGCCTGGGTGGGCCGGACACCCGTCGCGTACTTAGAGAGGATATACAGCGGTGCGGCGGTCCAGCCATGGTTCACCGTTCCGGTTTCACCGTCAAAGGTCTCCCACAGGGTATCATACTCATCATTGAGCATAGGCGCGTAGCGATCCCGCATCCGCTGGAGGGCCAAGTCGGTTCGGCCCATGACGCATAGCGCCTCCAGCACATACTTTTCGATGAACGGGCTGGCCTGGTAGGTGCTCATGATGACGTCGATGATGAGCGGCCAGTCCTCCTCCCCGGCCAAACCGGACAGGGCCAGCATGGCGTTGGCTCGGTCATCCACGTACTTGCTGTCCGGGCTTTTGAAGCCCTCCCCGGTGTAGTACGCGGCCCGCCAGTTCTCTTTCATAGAGTCCATCCGCTCGGTAAGGAATTCAGTCCCATTTGTGATACCCAGGTCGTCCGCCAGGGACTTGGTCACGTTGAGCGCGTAGTAATAGATGCTGGCCTGGAGCAGCTGGGTGTCAATGCGGTCGCCCCAATCATTCCACGTCCAAGAACCGTCCCGGTACACCGGCAGTCCGTTTTCCATCTCTACCATCTGGAGGTAGTTGAGGAAGGCGCTGCAATAGGCCTCCACCGTCTCCCGATCCCCGGAGTGGAGCCAGTAGTGGTACACGCTGGTCATGAAGATCAGGCTCTGGTTGGGGATTTCCTGGGGCTTCACGCTGGGGGCGCGGCTGGGGATCGCCCCGTCCGTCCGGATCCAGGCGACACAGGCCAGGATGGCTTTTTTCGTCAGGTCCAGCCCGCCCTGGTCATAGCTGTAAAGCGCCGCGTCGATCTGGTTGGAGGCATCCCCCATGTAGGGGCCGCGCTCCCGCTCGGGACAATCCATATACGTGTCCCGCATACAGATGGCCAGCGTGTTCAGGGACTCCTGCCACAGTTGATCCAACCCCGGGTCAGAGGAAGAAAAAGCGCCTTTTTGCTCCCCGTTGAAGCCGCTGACGCGATATCCCAGCCGGGTGAAGGTCACACCGGTCTCCGCCTCGATGATGAGCTTGGAGCCGCTGCGCCAAGGGTAATTCTCATAGCACTGGGCACCCTCGGCGGTGACGTAGGTGTCCTTGAAGTTGGGCAACTCCTGTTTGTCCGTATAGGTATCCGTATAGAACGTGAGCTTTTTGCCCGCTGGAGCCTCCAGCTCGAAATACGGTGTGAACTGGATGTTTCCGGGCAGGTCCAGCACCAGGGTGGTATCCTGGGTCAGCGGCGTACCCACATAGTCGGCAGAGTTGGAGAAGTCGACAATATCCTGAAACCGGATGGGCTGGATCATGGCGGAGTAGAGGTCACCGAAGGGCAGATCCCCGGCCTTGGACACCAGCGTGGCATCCTCCCACTCACTGTCATGATAGCCTTCTGCCATGAAATCTCCTAAATCGTCCCGGGCATCGAAATAAACATTGCGTTCCGCCAGCATAGAGGACTGGCTATAGCCAGGATAGTCCGCCCCGGCGGTGACCCGGTTTTTGTAGCCAGTGTGCCGGGCAGCCTTCCAGGAGCTGTCCGAGCAAATAGTCGTGCCGCTGGCATCCAGTTCAAAGATAAGGCCTGCTTGGGTATATTCGTCTCCTTCCTCATCTACAAGGATTGGAACGATGGAGCCGTCCCCGGAGCGGCCATTGAAGGCAACCAACAGCGCGATAGTATTTTCCCCTTGCTTCAAGTTGGTGAGTTCCACCATGTCATAGTAGCTGTCATAGGGTGTAGGCCCACGCTTCAGCGACCCATCCAGCACCACCAGCTCCCCGTTGACCCACAGCACATACTTATCCACGGCAGAAATGAACGCAGTGGCGGAGGGAATCGTCTGTTCCAGCGTAAAGGTCTTTCGGAAAGCCACGTAGCTGTCCTCCGCGCAGCTCTCAGTCCAGATCCAGCTGGCCGTCCAGTCCGTCTTCTTGTACCCCTCGATAGCAGATAGATAGAGAAGGTCAGAGCGGTCTGGTACGCCCTGATTAGGGACGGAAACGTCCACTTTGGTGGATACGGTTGGATCTGGTGTATCAGTTGTCTCACCGCCGCACCCGGCCAGCAGCGAGAAAATAGAGACGGTGCACAGCAGCAGCGCTATACCTCTCGGGAAAAGAGCCTTTTTCATCTTACTCCTCCTTTGCCGTGATCCTTGATGCCGTTATGCCGGTTCAGCCGCACTTCTTTTCCACTTCCGGAAACCGCGGTAGATAAACCAGCCCAGCGCAAGGATCAATACTACACCGACCACATTGACCCCGATCAAGATCTTCTCCGCCATTGTCTTTGGAGTAGTGAATGTAGACCCAGGCATCAGGCCGTTCATCGCTTTCGAATTCGCCACAGCATACAAAATCCCATGCATGGCTTCCCGGCCATAATGGTAATGGGCCGCATTATCTTTTTCAAAAGTAAATGGAATGGTGCTGCTGTCTGCGTTGATCAGCTTGGCGTTGCCGCCAGCTTCAATCATCTGGTAGGCGTCCATGAAGGGTCTGGTGTGAGCTGCGTCCGTGATGACGAAACCATGGAAGCCCCACTCCTCCCTCAGCACATTGGTGACCAGCGGGTAGCAGCCCCCCGTCCAGGTGCAGCCCAGCCGGTTGAATGAGGTCATGAGGGCTGTAACAGCGGGAAAATCCCTGCTTGCGTTGCGATAGCCGCCATTGCCGTCTTCCTCCACATAGTTCAGTGTGATGGGGTCATTTGTAACGCACATCTCGAAGGGAAGGAGGTAGATCTCGCGGATTGCCTGCTCATTCGCCCAAGTGGCCAGACCCATCTGAACGTTGCCCGCGCTGTCTGAGCCGTCTCCGCGGTGGTTTTCCTGATCGTTGACCGCAAAATGCTTGATGAAGGTATACATCCCTCTGGACGCGGCGCCCCGGCTGGAGGCGGAGGCCATCATGCCGGAAAGGAAGCTGTCCTCGGAATAATACTCGTTGTTCCGCCCGGAGTAGGGCAGGCGGTGGATGTTCATGGCGGGGGCATACCAACCCACGCAGCCGCCAGCCAGGGCCTCGTTGCCGATCATTTCACCGTACCGCTGGGCCAGCTCCTGGTTCCAGGTTTGGGCCAGGACGATGCTGCCGCAGTAATTCATGCCGGTTCCGCCCATCAGCAGGCCGGTGGCCGCATCAAAATCCTGGGCATAGGGTTTGCCCACGCTGTCCAGCGCGATTGTGCCATAGCCGGATAGAGTGATCACCGTTTGATAATCCTCCGGGGTCAGGTTATCCAGCAGGTCGTTCCAAAGGGGATCGTCATAGTCCCGGCCCCGCAGTTCTGCCAGGGTAACACCGTTCTTAGCATGATACACAGGGGTATCAGTGATGGCCGATGCATCCACCGGGCTCAGGGAATCGGTGGACTGGAGCTTGGCCAGTTCATC
Source organism: uncultured Oscillospiraceae bacterium (assembly GCA_948670295.1). Classification (GTDB taxonomy): domain Bacteria; phylum Bacillota; class Clostridia; order Oscillospirales; family Oscillospiraceae; genus Enterenecus. Next base: position 51,886 of record CAPOAR010000003.1, read on the forward strand.
CGCGCTGACTGTCTTTTTATAAGTATAAGAACCCCCATCGCTGCCGTTGATCTCATTGCTCCAGGTGGACGCCTGATCGCTGACCTCGCCGTCGGTAGTGGGCCAGGTGCCCTCCCAATCCTGCCGGGTGAGATACTGCAAATCGCCGCGGGCAAAGTCGAACCGGTTGGTGATGGACACACCGGTAGAGGTTTGGGTAGAGAATGTATTGGTGTCCAGCGCTGTAACGGTGTAAGTGCTGGACAGGTCCGCGCTGCCCTCAGCTGTCATCCCATCTGTGGTGGTATAGCCTTTGGCTGCCAGCACATTGTTGATCGCGTCATGGGCATCGTGGGCGGCGGTGATATAGTAGTCGCCAGCATCCAAGATATAGGTTTTGGCGTTTGTATAGTCGTATGCCTTGAGCTGCTCCCGGTCAAAGGTCACCGTCACCGTCTCGGAATCCCCCGGGGCAAGCAGTCCGGTCTTGCCGAAGCCCACCAGTTGGACGGCGGATTTTTCCACTAAATTCTGCCGGTCATAGTCGGTATACGGGGACTGGATATAGACCTGGACAACGTCTTTGCCCGCTTTGCTGCCGGTGTTTTTCACATCCACTGTAATTGTACAGGTGTCTCCGTTCCAGCTGCTCTTAAAGTTACTCCAATCAAACGTAGTGTAGCTCAGGCCATAGCCGAAGGGATAGAGCACGGTGGAGGCATAGTCATAGCTGCCGGCATTGCCCTGGCCTAAAATCACATCCTCATAGCGGGTTTCGAAATAGCGATAGCCAACATAGATGCCTTCCTTATAGGAGATATAGTTGTAGGCAGTGGGCTGTCCGTTTTCGTCATAGTATTGGAAGTCGCCGTAGTTTGCCGCGGCGGGAGCGCTGGATGCGTCATAGGCAAAGGTGTCCACGGTTTTGCCGGAGGGATTCACTTCGCCGGAAAAGATGTCCGCCAGCGCATATAAGCCGTAATTGCCGGCGCTGGGAATGTAGACAATGGACTTGATGCTGGGATAGTCCTCTGTCCAGCCCAGCTCCATGGCGGCGGAGCTGTTGACCAGCAGCACCACCTGGTCAAAATTGTCGTTGAGGTACTGGAGGATCTCCAGCTCGGTGGTGTCCGGCTCCAGATAGCTTTTGGCCTTGTCCTCGGGATTGTCCGCATGGTTATACATGGAGCGGGGCATATCCCGGCCTTCTCCGACCCGACGGCCCCACACAAATACGGGAACAGTACCCTTGGCGCTGTCTAAAAGGCCGGGTTCAGCTTCCAGCACGTCCAGGGGGCACTCGTTGATGGAGAAATCCTCATCCTCGCCGTAATTGAGGGAGCCTACGCCAAGTCCATATCCGCTTCCATTGCCGGATTCATAGAAATTCCAAAGGGTTTCGTTGATCCCAAAGCCGCTTTCTTTAAAAGCTGTTTTCAATGTTGCGCCAGGATCAGTTGGGAATCCCAAGGCCAACAGTGTCTCATAAAGGGAATTGCCCACCAGCTTTAAGGCCGAGCGGCCAAAAAAGCTGAAAGTGGTGTCAGTTGAGAACGGCATAACATCATCATCGTTTTTTAACAGAACGATTCCTTCCCCGGCAATCTGCTCATTAAGGACCCGTTCCGCTTCAGCCATTTCTTCCGGGGTAAAATCGGCCTTGCTGTACTGGAGATTCAGCGAGTCATTGTAGCTGCTGGGCTGCTTAATAGAAATCGTGGTCTTATCCCCTAATGTCCCATTGATTACACTTAAATTGGGCGGAATCATCATGTTGGCCACAATGACCACCACAAGGATCAATGCGATGAGGATGCTGGAAATGGCGGTGCGGATAATCGGTTTTTTTCGCTTCATGCTATAATCTCCTCCCACGATATGATTTTGCGATATTTATAATGGTATGACTCATTCTACTGTTATTCTACTTATTTTTGAATCATAATAAATAGTAACCGCGCAACCTTGCCATTTTACAACGCAACTTTTGGTTTTAGCATTTATATGACTTGATATAGATTTGAGGTCAAACTCCCGTTCTCCCTCCACCTGCTGGACTTCTCCACCAGCCCTGCCTTTACCAAATCATCCAGCGCGCGCTTCACGGTCGAGCGGGAAAGACTCACTCCAGCGGCGATGGTGTTGATTCCCGGCCAGCAGGTACCCTGCTTATTGGCGTGGTCTCGGAGGAAGATGAGCACTACCTTGGCCCGTGAACTCAGTTCGTCATCCTGATAGATGGAATCATAGTAGGCCACCACATCACCTCCCATCGGTGGCCGGGGGCGGCGCGTCCTGCTTTTTGGAGAAGCTGCACGCGGTCACCACTGACTGGCCTGCCTGAGCTTGCGGTTCACAGTGTTGACCACCTTTTTGCCCAGCCCGTCCCTCTCGCGGGGGACAGGCTTTTTCATCCTTCTTTGGATCTGTCCAGAACCGGGCGATGATGGCGTCCTCCAGCTCCTGCCGTCCGGCGTAGTACACCTTCCGCTGACCATGCTCCAGGGTCTGATAAGGTTCTCCGAAGGTGATTCCCCAGTCCAGAAACAGCCGCAGGCGTGTCCGCATAGGGTGGGAGCCGGTTTTCATCACCACGAATTCCCCCTTGGGGATGGACTTCAGCTCGTCCGGTGTCATGAGCGCCCGCTCCGCCATCTGGAGGGACTGGCTGTTCTCGCCCTTGCTCCGGCTGATAGAGCCGGACTGGACGGTGTAACTGCCCAGGGAGCGGGACAGTTCCTCGGCGGTCTTGCTGTTAGGTGCGAAGCCGCCAAAAATCGTGTCCTGGCAGTTATCAGATATAATTTCAGCGCCCTCTTTGCCGTAGTTTTTTTCAAGCTGCGCCAGCGATTGGATGATAGGGAGCATAGTCAGCTTCCGGGAGCGCCCAGCGCTGAACAGGGACAGCACATCGAAGGGCGGCATGGTGCCGAACTCGTCGCAGAACAGCACCACCCGGTTTTTCAGCTTGCCGCCGTTCTCATCGGCCACGGAAAACAGTTCCCGCGACAGGTTCTGGATCATTAACCCCGCCATGAAGTTCTTGGTTTGATCTTCCTCGGGGAGGATCAGGAAGATGGCGGACTTCTGACTGGCGAAGCTCTCTGCGTCCAACGGACTGTCAAAGCAGATGGTCTGCTCCAGCTCCGTGTCCAGGAATGCGTTCAGCCTGGACAGTACCGTGGACAGCACCGAGGCCATGGCCTGCTCGGAGGTGTTGAGCGCCGCTCCCGCAAACCACCGGGCCTTGTGCTCAGGCGGCAGACGGCTCATCAGCACCTGGAAGCAGCTTTTACCCTTCGTCTTGGACGGCTCCAGCAGATCCTGCACCAGCTTGAACACCGACACGATGTGGCGGCGTTCCCGGAGCTGTCCGTCGATCTTCTTGGGCGGCAGGAACTCCGCCAGCAGGAGGATCACTGCTGTGAGCAAACCCTCGGCGGAGTCGTAGAAAAATGCGTTCTGCCCGTAGCTGCCGCTGTCGCCGTCCGGGCTGATGATAGTCTTGGCGAGGATCTTGGCGTACTTCTCCGCTTTGGCCCGCGCTGCCAGATCGTCCGGGTGCTCCACCGCCTGATCCATGTAGGCGTTGGCCAGGGTCAAAAAGTTGAACCCGTCCGAGCGGGTGGGGTTGCGCAGATCAATGACCGATACCAGGTAGCCGTAGTATTTCTCGGCCACAGCGCCATAGTTCCGGGCCAGGTCGCCCTTGGTGTCCAGCGCCAGAAAGCTCATGCCGCAGGCGCAGGCGTATTCCAGGTTGGGGTAGAGAAAGAAGGCTGTCTTGCCCACGCCCGCCGCGCCGATCATCAAGCAGTGAATATCGTCACTGTCCACCAGCGCGGTGACCTTGTTCTTCTTCCCGAGGGAACCCAGCACCAGCCCCTGCACTTTGGGGAGGTTTGTACCCTTCCGCCACTCAGCGGGACGGAAGGGGACGTGGTGAAAGGTCCTTTCGATTTCCTTGGGCGTGGCCCAGCGGGCGGTGCCGTGCTGGCCGTCCCCCACGGGCTTGGACTTGATGCTGTTCAGCGAACCCTGCTTGGTGGCAAAAGAAATACCGCCAATGACCAGCAGGGCAGCGGCGGCAATGATAAGAATGATAAATTGTTGGGGCATGGCTTCACCTCAATACGGGTACGCCATGCCATCCGACATGACGCCGATCTGGTTCATGGGCGCAGCCCCGATGGTATACTCCGGCTTCGTCATCACCCCATGGTGCCGGAAGGCGGAGAACCCGCCCTGACACAGATAGAGCTGGGGCGGCTGCTCCTGGAACCGTTCGGGGAACATCTGGACGGCGGCGTCCCGCAGGATGTCCAGGTCAGTGGTCTTAGCGGCCTGGTAGACCTGCGCCAGCTCCTCCGGGCTGAGGGTGGGGGCGAAGCTGGGCGGCTCCCGCCGGAGCATGGTGTCCCCCTTTCGGCGGCAGTAACTACGATACGCTCTGTTCATGCTGAACCTCCATTTCCTGTTGAAAATTTACGCACAGATCCTCGTTCCAATCCTTATTGACGGGCACCAGCGCGTTGACCTCCAGGCCTCTCTCCCGCACCACCTGCGCCAGCCGTCTGGTGGCCAGCTGTCCAGCCTGGTCGTTGTCCAGGCACAGGTGGACGCTTTTGATGTTGGGGCAGCGCTCCAGCATCCCCAGCAGGGGCTGGGAGGACGTGCCGCACAGCGCAACGTAGTTGTGCTTGGCCCAGTTGCTGTCGTGATACACGGAAATAAAGGACAGCATATCGATGGGGGCCTCAAACACAAGAAGGTGTTCGTTCCCACCCAGCCAGTTGAAGGCGTAGCGAAAGTCGCTGCCCTCCACTGTCATGCGGAAGGTCTTGCCCTGGCTGTTGGTGCTGCGCTTGTGGGCGTGGCGGGGCATGAAGTTCTTATCCATGCCCACGAAGACGGCGTTATGATATTTCTGATCCTCATAGATGAACCCCAGCCGGACAAAGGTGGCGAGGACGTCCCGGTTCAGGTGCCGGTGCTTGATCAGATAGGCGAACACCCGCTTATTGTTGTCGTTGGCGGGCGGCAGGGCGAAGGGCTTTTTCACTTTTTCCCGGGGTGTGTCCACTTGGGCGCAGAACTGGCTCACGTCCTGATCCAGCAAGGTGAGGACTGCCTCCTGATAGTTCATCCCGTAGAATTCTTTGAGGAAGGACACGGGGCCGCCGCCCTTTTCAGCGGCATGGTCGTACCACTCGTTGCCCCGGACGGTGATGCTGTGGTCACGGCCCAGGCGCAGTTCCCTCCCGGAGCGGATGAGGGGCTCGCCCTTGAAACGGAGGAACTCGGCGAGATCCACCGCGTTGGCCTGACGCTTCTGTTCGTCTGTGAAATGGATGTAGGGTGACAATTGATCACTTCCCTTCAAAAAATTGATGCTGTTCGTCTCTTGATTTTTCTGTGGACGCGAGTATAATGGCGTGGCAAACGTGTATTGACCTGTAGGAGTTGATCCCTGTGCGCAGAAAAAACGATCTGGGCCACGATCCCATGACCGGGCTGCTGCTCCGTCTGGCGATCCCCACCATGCTTGCCCAGCTCATCAACGTGCTGTACAGCATCGTGGACCGGATGTTCATTGGCCACATCGCCGGGGTGGGCAGTCTGGCCCTGGCTGGGGTGGGGGTGTGCGGCCCTATCATCACGCTACTATCATCCTTCTCTTTCCTGGTGGGGCTGGGCGGCACGCCGCTGATGGCCATGCGGCTGGGGGCCGGGGACAAAGAGGGTGCGTCTGAGCTGCTGTCCAACTGCTTCCGGCTGCTGCTGGGGCTGGCGGTTGGGCTGAGCCTGGTGTTTTTCCTGCTCCGCCGCCAGTTCCTCTGGTGGTTCGGGGCCAGCACGGACACGTTTCCCTTCGCCCTGGACTACATCACCGTTTACATTGCCGGGACGGCTTTCGCTCTGCTGTCCGGCGGGCTGAACAGCTTTCTCATCGCCCAGGGCCGCTCGGGGCTGGGTATGGGCACCGTGGTGCTGGGGGCGGCGCTGAACATCGGCTTGGACCCAGTATTCATCTTCGCACTGGACATGGGCGTGTCCGGCGCAGCCTGGGCCACCATCCTCTCCCAAGCCGCCGCCTGCGCCTTCGCCCTCATCTCCCTCCGACTTCCGGGGCTTCCGGTGCCCCTGCGGTGGGGTAGGCTCCAGCCTAAACTGTGCAAAAAGGTGCTGGCCCTGGGGCTGGCCCCGTTCCTCACCTATGCTCTGGACAGCGTTATCCTCATCATCCTGAACACAGTGCTCCAGCGCCGGGGCGGTCCGGGGGAGGGCGATATCCTCATCACCTGCGCCGCCATCGTGCAGAGCTATATGCTGCTCATCGCCATGCCCATGAGCGGCATCACCCTGGGGTGCCAGGGGGTGGTGAGCTTCAACCTGGGTGCCGGGAACCGGGAGCGGGTGCGGCAGGCCCTGCGGGGCGTGCTGACGCTGTGCTTTGTGTTCGCCGCGCTGATGCTGGTGGTCACCCAGCTGTGCTCCCCCTGGTTCGTCCGGCTGTTCACCAAGGACGCCGAGGTGATGGCCCGCAGTGTGCGGTACATCAAGCTCTACACGCTGGGGGCGCTGTTCATGGCGGTGCAGTGGACGGTGGTGGATATGTCCACCGCACTGGGGCAGGTGGGGCTGGCCCTGTTCTGCTCGTTGGTGCGGAAAACGCTGTTCCTCACCGGCACCCTGCTGTTCCCGGTGCTGTTCGCCGCTGCGGCCGCCTTTGCCGCCGAGCCCTTCTGTGACATTGCCGCCAGCATCCTGTCCGCCGTGCTGTTCCTCCGCTTCACGCCCAAGCTGCTGGACGCGCGGTGCGGGCTATCAGTCCGGACGAACGACTGAAAGCGTGTGACCGTCACTATATGGTCTGCTTCTTATAGTCGTCCGGCCTGAATCTCCCTGTTGATCTTGGTTGATTTGTTCACACAGTTGTGTTACGCTCTCCATGTACCCGACTCACAGCGAATGGAGGAACGTATGAAAAAACAAGTTTTACTTTTGGCGGTGGCGCTCTGCCTTATCCTTGCTGGGTGCGGCAAGCCTGTTGAGCCCCAGGACACCACCCCGGTGGACACCACACCCATCGAAAACAGTACCTCTGCCGAGCCGACAGCACCTGCGGAGACTACGCCTGTGTCTGCGGACGAACAGAGCGCAACGCTTTACATCGGCACGAAGTCCGCAGGCTTTCAGGAGTACCCCATGAGCTACGAAGGGGAGTTGACGCCAGAGCTGCTGATTCAGGGCATCGCCGATCTGACCGGTTGGGATCTGACCCTTGCGGAAACCGTCACCACCGGGAAGGGCGGCATGAGTGTGTGTCTGTCCAACCAGTCCGCACTGTTCGTTGGGCCGCCTGACCCGCAAAAGGACGAGTTCCATATGTACAGCGCGGAGCAGCTGGCAGAGACGATTTTGGACAGCATTCAGAAGACGTTGCAGATGGGATTCACAGGGCCGCTGGGTGACCCAGACCTACTGGACATCTATTACTACATGGAGGGGGAGCAGCCGCTGGAGCTGCCCGACCTGGGCCTGTCCTGGCCGTTGGATGAACCATACCAGTGGCCGCTCAGCTGACCGCTGAAATCAAAGCCACCTGCCAGTAGTCTCTGGCAGGTGGCTTATTGCATCCGCTGTTCTTCCTCATGGTCGTCCGGCTTATGGCCCATGGCGATTTTCTTCTCCCGGATCTTCCGCTTGAGCTTGCTGTCCACAACGATCCGCATCCCTGCGGCGGGCTGTGGGCGCTGCTCCAGGAAGATGCGGGCCATGTGGTAGAGCAGCGAGGACGTGGCGTTGAATACTTGACCAGCAGTTGGAGCTTTAGTCTTGGCCTGAACTGGGTGCGTGGTGGGCTGCTGGTGCGGCGGGGTATCGTCATCCGCTGACGCGGATTCTGCCGCCTGCTCTGCTTCATCCGTTTGCGCGGACTCCACCGTCAGTTCCACCTTACCCAGCCGCACCGCCTCCTCGATGACAATATTTTTGATCCGCTTGAACTCCTTCTGTTGAGACAGCGGAACGCGCTCCGGCAGATCGTCCTTGTAGGTGCGGAGCACTTCCTCCCGCTGCTCGTACCACAGATCATAGGCGGCGGCGATGCGGGGGTCTTTCTCCAACTCGTCCACGATCTCGTTGACGATGGATTTCACAGCCGGGGGCAGGTAGCCGTACTGCTTTTTGCCGGAGCAATTCCGTAGCCGCTTTGCCAGATTCACCAGGAGCTGTTCGATGCGCTGGTTGTCCAGTGTCCCGTTTTGCATCTCCGAAACGAGCTGCCGCATGACTTCCTCTGCATCCTCGGTGAGCTCGTCCCGCCGCTGGGTCTGCCGCTGATAGATGGCGATGAGGTCTTGCTGGAAGATTTCCTTTGCCAGCATCTGCTTAATGTCCGCGATGCCGGACTTGGTGAGGAATCCGGACTTGCCGTCCGCGCTGTAGCAGACCATGTGTATATGCGGGTGATGACCCTCATCGTGAAAGGCGGCGTACCAGCGGAACTGCTCCCACGGAATCTTCATCGCTTTCGCCATATCCATGGCCCGGTTGGAGAGCAGCTTGCGCCAGCGGTCGGCGTTGTCATACCCCAGCCGCGCCGCGTCCTCCCGCCGAAGAGAGATGATGGGCAGCCACACCACGCCGGGGTGCTGGGCCACCTCATCCGCTACCTGGGAGAGCACCAGCGGGCTGTCACCAGCGGTGAACAGGCCGTGCGCTCCCAGCTTCTGCACGCGGGGACGGTTGGCGATGTAGTCCACGTAGTTCTCCCGCTGGGCGAGCTGCTCATAGTTGTCCTCGATGGCGCGGGTGATGAACTCGGACGCGTTTCCCCGGGTGGGCGCGGCCTGGTAATCTGCGTACTCGAACAGCTCACGGCTGGACGGGAAGTCCCGCAGGAGACGTTCCACCATCTTGGCCTGCTTCTTGGTGGCAGGCTTGGATGCCGAGCCGGGATCGACGCGCTCCACGCCATCCCGCGTGGAGATGTAGCCCACGTAGTTACTCAGGTGGGCGGCGGCTTTCGCACCGCCGCCCTTGATATGCGGACACTTGAAAATGACGCGCGGCGTAAAAGCTCACCCCCGTTGTTGTCATATCTCTGAACTAAAAAATCCTTAGAGAGAATACCTTCAGGGCAGTCCATCCTGAACCATGGCTCGGTCCAGCGGAAGGGCGCAGTAACCCCTTGGCGGACGATCATTTTTTTGCGCACTACTCCTCGCCCTGATTTTTCTTCAGCGTATCCTTGAAGCTGATGGTGCCGTTGACCTTCTTTACCTCCTGGACGCACCGCCAGCGCAGCGCGTCCAGTTGGGTGCTGTCGATCTCCAGCCCCGCCGCCAGCACGTTCATCATCATGCTGATCTCCACCGTGAGCTTGAACAGCAGCCGTGCGATGCGCTCCTCGCTGCACTGGATCGTGCCCCGCATGGCCTGGACAAAAATCGGCGGCAGGAACTCGGTGGTGTCCTGGGCGGTGAGATAGGCGCAGTAAAATCGGAGCGCCTCCTCTACGAACTCGTTTTGGCTTCGGCAGTTTGCACCCGGCATGGCCGCTTTGATTTTCCTGTCGGTATCCGGGTCAATCCGCATCAGAAATTTCACTTTTTCTTCTGGCATTTATGGCACCTCCCAATGTGGCCAAAAGTGGATTTGATAACACTTTTGATACCTGAAAACTGCGGCAACCGCCGCAGTTTTCAGGTTGTTGATAGCAGATTTGATTGCATCGTCCAAAAAGTGATTGCATCTGGACGTGGTGGAAAGATGATTCAAAGCCGTTGAAAGCTCTGCAAAACCGCATTCCCGCCCCGCGTTGCGGGGCGGTGTGTGAGGCGGTGATATCACCGCTTTATCCCGCACAAAAATCGAACCTCTGGATTGCCCTCCAACTCCCGTCTGCCATGCCCTTTTCGGAGGGCCCAAAGGGGCCCCTTGGCGGGGGCCGAAACCGCCGACCCGCACAATCGGCCCACAGCGGGCCAACACCGCGTTTCACCCCCTCGGTGGGGCTGGGACGCTGCCCAGGCCCCAGGAGGGCCGCAAACGCCCTCAAACGGGCTGACACGGGGGAAACGGTTCGAGGGCCGCTCCGCATGGTGCAGAGCGGCCCTCTGGCTTCCGGTGGAGGGGGTACATACCATACCCGTTGCGGCTCAGATCAGTTCCTGCTTTGCGGAGTCAGCGTCCGGGCCCGCGTTGGCCTCCAGTTCGGTGCGGATATCATCCAGCACAGTCTTGAGCCCTTCAGCCAGCTTGGACACATTCGGCTGCAGAGTGGCCATAAGCAGGTCACCCAGGCCGCACATCTCCGTGATTGTCTGTGCGGTGTTCACGAGGGCCTGCCGCTGTTCCGGTCCGCACTTCTCAGCTGCCGCCGTTTCGAACAGCAGCCACACCAAATCCATCTGTGCCACCGCGTCCGGCTCTACAGCCAGACATTCCATATCAATCAGGTAGGGCAGGTTGATGCCATCGGTGACATACAGCTCGGCGTTGGCGATCTCGGTGTCCAGCCAGTTCAGCAGAGTCTCGCCGTCTTTGCCCAAATCGTGCACCGTGCTGATCGCTTCCAGCGCGGTGCGGAACTCTTTCATGCATTGGGGGATTGCGGTCTGCACCGCGTCCAGCATGGACACGGCCTCGTGTGCGATCAGGGTACACGCCTCAGTGGGGGTAAAACGGGTATTGATTTTCATGTGTGATTCATCCTTTCCAATTTTTTGGGGGCTGCCAACACAATGCCACACCTGTGCCGGGATATCCATTCAGCAAACCCAACGATCATTTCAGGGACTGTGTGTGCAAAAGCAACAGCGCGGTTTACATCATGGGTTCGCTGGGCGGTTCCACCTCCGGGGCGGGGCGGCGGAGCATCCGGGTTTCCAGATGACCTGCGAAGATATCCAGCCGCCGTTCCCATTCCAGATGATCCTTTCGGGTGGCGTGCCATGCGGCGGTACACACATCGCGGATCGAGTACGCCTCCCAGCCGTCTACCACATCCAGGGTGGAGAACTCGCCCCGATCCAGGTCGATGTCCAACGCGGACACGATCCGTCCGGTGTTCTCCTTCAGCTCATCGGCATACTCCTGGAACACCTCCGGGGCGATGTAATCCGCGGCGGGTATGGTCTGGGCGAACTGCTCAGACGAATTGCCCTTGCGCAGCAGATAGGTGCGCAGCCGCATGGCGGTGTGGAGCGCATCCATAGACGCGCCGCCCTCCGTCAGCAGGTGATCCGTCCGCCCATCCTGGGTGACCCGGAATACAGAGATGGGTTGGGCGGCTTTCGCCGCCTCGCGCCGCTGCTGATCCTCCTCCCAGATCTCCCGACCGACCTTGTCCCGCACCCGCTCCGGGAGCTGATCGATCATCGCGTCCAGGTATTCGTCCAGCTTCTCCTCCACGGTCATGTCCTCTTTTTTCAGCTGACGGGCGAGCGCGTCATACCAGCGCTTGTCCAGGTGTAGGACGATGCCACGCTTACTCATGGCCCACCTCCGCTTCGGGCGGCACAGGCCGCTCCTTCGGCGCGGGCCGGGACGGACGGCGGGGGCGGGGCGGGGGAGCGGCACGGCTGTCCAGGTACTCCCGCACCGGCGCAGGGACAGTCTGCTCATAGAGCTGCGCCAGCGTTTCCTCCAGACGCTTCTGCACAGTGGTTCCCTCCTTCTTCAGTGAGAACTCCAGCGCAGCCAGCTTTTCCTCATCGAACGCCACCGTGATGTTTGCTTTTTTCATGATGCTCACTCCTTTCACATGATAGACTCTGTCTGGAACGGGCCGGAACTTTCCTGGCTTTGAGCCAGCACCCCCGGCAGATGCTCTTGGTACCGTTCCACACAGAACTCGTCCAGCTTTTCCTTCAGTGCCACCCGCACCTCGGGCGAGAGCTTGCATTGGAACCACTGTTCATCGTGGGGCTGCCTCAACTCCACGTCCATCGCATCCCGCACCGTGCCCGTATCGTCATCATAGACCACATAGGCCATGGTGTAGGATCCCTCCCGCTCATCGGACAGCTGTCTGCCAAACACAGCTTTCTCGTCCGCCAGCACATCCAGGCAGAAGGTGATCTGGCTGCCCTCGGCGGCGTACAGCTCGAAGACTGCAAGATCCTCCGGCTCCAGAGGGCGCTCCCCCCAGAGGAGCGGACTGGCCTCCTCAGCCTGGGAACCTTCCACATGGGCCTTTTCCGGAACAGCTTCCGTCAGGTCAACGGGGACGATCATCTGATAGGTTCCGAATGCCCAGCGCACACCGGGTTCGTTGAGGAACCGATCTCCGGCGCGGTTCATGATCTCCATATCGAAATCGCAAGCGTCAGCAGCCTCACACGAGAGGGACAGGTTCCGCCCCACATAGACAGTGCAGAGGGCAGGCCAATCTTTGACCTCGGGGTAATCCCGCACCGCCTCCCGGTATATGGCAGTCCGCTTGACCGCCTCAATATCTGTGACCGCGCCGGGAGCGTAGCCGCTGGCCCAGTGGGGCCCGGCGTCACCGCCCAGGAGGATACGGGTGAAGCGGATGGGCATCTGGGCGGTCATACGCCGGAGCGTGTGTTCCGCCTCGCCACAGGCAAGGTCGAGGCTGTTGTCCGCATGGGCCCAGGGCAGATGGGAAGACATATCGTCCAGCAGCTTCCAGACCACATCGATCTGACGGCGGCGGTCATCGCCGGTGTCCCTCAGCGCGGACACGAAGCAACGCAGGTTGCGGATCGTTTCTTTTTGGAGTTTAACTGGGGCTGGCACAGTGGCGGCGCTGCCGCGGGCCTGCCCCAGCTCGTGGTCGAACCGCTCCATCAGCTTGGGATCGGGCTCCTCGCCCTCCAGCTTGGCCATGCCCTGGAGGATGGCATCGATCCAGAACCGCCGCTGTTCCGCCCAAGTGGAAGTTCCTTCCCGCTGTCGGCGCTCCCAGCCGTTCTGCCGCTCAATGGCGTAGGCAGTGAGCCCCGCAGCTACAAGGGGATTGTTGAATCTGCTCATTGCGCCGCCCCCTTCTATGGCGTCATGTCGCCCATGGCCAGCTCCGCCTCCTCGAACGCTTCCAGCGCCAGGTTGAACCGCGCCAGCTCCTCGGGCGCCACATCGGTGAGCACCACCTCTGTCCCTTCCAGGGTGGGCGCGATCTCCGCCACCCTGGCGTTGAGCAGGGCGGCGTAGTCCTCCCGGCCCGAATCAGTAAGCTTGTGCAGACTTTCTGCCAGCACGGACGTGTCCGCCTCCTCGTGAGTGAAAAAAGTCAGACCGCCGTCCCTCAACAGGGGCAGGATGTCCCGGAGCCGGATGTCCGGCGCTTCCTCCGGCACACTGCCGCGGAGCGCGGCGCAGAACTCCGGGCGGAAGGTGGTTTCAATGGCGTCGCTGTTCATGTCCACCGCCGCCACTTCCGGGCGGCGCTCCAGCGTGTCCTTCAGCATGATGTCCAGGCCATTACCCTCTTGGATGGCGATGCCGAATTTCTCATCCAGCTCCTTGCGGTAAACAAACCAGCTTCCGCTGGCGGTGCGCTGCGTACCCTGGCTGATGATGAAGTCCGTTATCCGATCCAGTCTGGCCTGCACGATGTCCCGTGCGCCCGCCACATAGGCAGTATACATGGCGCGGCCCTCATCGCCGCACTGGATAAGCGCACCGTCTGTGCGGTCATCACTCAGTGCCAATAGACAGTGGGTGCAGCCGTCATCCTGGTGCGGCTTGACCCTGTTTTCTTCAATAAAATCATAGTGATCCAGCGGCTGGATCATGAAGCTGGCGAACAGGGTGTTGGGGAGCTCCACTACCCTGTCCACCCGATGCTCTGTCGGCCAGAGGGGCGCACGCTGACGGCGCATTTCAGTTCTGATCTTCATTTCGCATCCTTCCCTTCATGGCAAATAGTATCGCGGGTTCGTCCGCTGCCCGTTGATCCGTACCTCGAAGTGGAGGTGCGGCCCCGTCACCCGCCCGGTGGCCCCGGACAGGGACAACACGTCCCCGGCCTGCACGACCTGTCCGGGCCGTACCAGCAGCCGGGAGTTGTGGGCGTACAGGGTGACCAGGCCGTTCCCGTGGTCGATGGTCACATAGTTGCCGTAGCTGGAATTGTACGTCGCAATCTTCACGGTGCCGTCCAGCGCCGCCCGGATGGGGGTGCCGGTGGGCACAGCCAGATCCATCCCGGTGTGTCTGTCCCGCTGGCCGGTGATGGGGTCGAGCCGTCCGCCGAATTCAGAGGTTACAATACTCCGCCAGTTGGCTCCCACCGGGGAGCAGAACCCGTCCGCGCCCACGAAGGGGGCTTCGGCGCCGTCAAAGCTGCCGCCCTCACCCGTGATCGGATAGCCGTATTTGATCAGGCTGTACACGTTGTCCGCGTTGGACTTCTGATCCTCCGTGATCTCAACCCCCAGGGAGGCGGCGATGTTGGCGTACACCGCGGCCATATCCTCAATGGGGATGGCCACGGTGTAGGTCTGCTCCACCTCGATCTCATTGCCCTCCTCGTCGATTTCGGTGACGGTGCGGGTGCGGATTTCGCTGGTGGAAAAACAGTTGGCAAACTGACTGATGAGCGGGGCCTCGCCGCCGAAGTACAGAGAGAAAAACACAGCCTTGACCTGAATAGGGTCAAGACTGCCGCCGTCCTCCATATTTGATTCGATGGCCGCGATGGAGTGATCCAGCTCGGCAAAGTGCGCCCGCATCGCCTCGATGCATATGCGGTACTCTGCGGGGGTGTCATCGGGCAGCGGCCCGTCCTGGAAGCACAGCTGGGCGGCGGAGATGTTGTGGCTCACCGCCCCGGAACCCAGGGAACACAGCAGGGCCAGCACCACGATGACGGGGGAGAGGATGGCGGCGATGGCCCAGCCGATCCCTTTCCGCGTCTTTTCGTTGGAGAGAAGTGTTGCGGCTGCCTTCGCAACCAGGACGGGATCAACCAAGGTTCATCCCTCCCATATCGGGCGTGTTGCTCTGCTCCTGTTCCGGTTCCGATTCCTGCTCCTGCGTCTGGGTCTGGGCCTGGGCTTGAAGCTGAGTCCAGTGCTCCTCCAGCGCCTGAATGGCATCCGGGCTGCCGCTCTCGGGGAACATCTGTCGGTAACGCTCAAAATCCATGCCGCCGTCCAACAGCAGTTCGGCCGCGACCACCGCGCCATTTTTCACACAGGTGTTGAGGGCCCAGTAGTCGTGGACACCTACCCACATCCGTGTGCGCAGTAAATTCTCCGCCATCCAGCTGTGGCGGTTCCCGTAGGTCAGCTTATGCAGAACGTCCTCCGCGCTGGTACTCCCGGAGATTCCTTTCTCCACCAATGTGGACAGCATCTCAAAGTCCGGCCCCATGGCAAACAGCTCCAGGAGGAGGGACGGTGCGGCGGCGATCTGCTCATCGGTACAGTGCTTGACGATTTCCCGTGCGATGTGGCGGTGGTCGCAGTAGGCGTAGCAGGCTACCTCCCCATAAAAGGACGGGGACAGCTCCTCCACAAAGTGATCCGCCGCAGCCAGAAGGAGCCGCGTCCTGTCCCTATCCCCAATATCGACCGCTTTCCGGCAGGCGGTGCGGTAGACTTCTTCCGAAAAGCGCACATCATTGGACAGCACCAGGGCCATCATTCTGACTCCTGCATCGCCGGGGCGGCCAGCCGTTTCAACCAGCAGATCATCCTGATGCTCCGCCAGCACCTTGGGGCACAGTTCTTTAAAGGCAGACATTTCCCCCTCCCGTATGGCCAGTACCGCTTTGTCGTAGTCGCTCAGGCGCAGGGGCCGCTGACCTACGGTGTCCATGTAGGCGGTGATACCCCCGGTCATGCGGCGCAGGAGCTGCTCGGTCTGGGACGTGTCCTCCTGCCGCTCCCGCTGCTCCACCAGTGCGCTGATGATGACCTTTTCTTCCTGCTGGCTGAGATGTACCACCCTGCCGCCAGTGTCCTCCTCTACGCCGCCGATCTTCATGTACCGGGAGTGGGTGGCATGGTCGCCGTGAACCGCCTTGGTGATGGCGGACGCTGTAAGGAACATCCTGTCCAGGTCGTTGCCGTTCTGGCCCAGGGTCTTGCCCACAATGAAGCTCTCGGTGACACCTTTTTGCTGCTTCTCATCGAACCACTTGAGGTACACGTCCATGTATACGCCCTCGCTGGCACCGTAGTCCACGGTACAGAACAGGTCGGCGTCCTTGGGGATCTCCCGGCCATCTTCCCACTTGTCACGCAGTTCAAAATACTCGTCCGGCAGACAGCCCGTGACCTCCAACCGGTGCTTCAGCTCCTCAAATACTTCCTCAGCGGTGCGCTGACCTGCGTATTCCAGCTTCTGCGGATTGTCGGCAGAGGGCTTCCAGCGGTCAAATTCAATGATTTTCATGGTCTTTTCCTCCTTTTTTGATGTATTCCCAAAACTGGGAGGGCGAGTCCTGGAAGCACAGCTGGGCGGCGGAGATGTTGTGGCGCACCGCCCCGGAACCCAGGGAACACAGCAGGGCCAGCACCACGATGATGGGGGAGAGGACGACCACGATGGCCCAGCCAATCCCTTTTCGCGTTTTTTCGTTGGCGAGGAGCGTGGTGGCTGCCTCTGCGGCCAGGACGGGATCAACCAAGGTTCATCCCTCCCATATCAAGCGTACCGCTCTGTTCCTGCTCCTGCGTCTGGGCCTGGGCTTGAAGCTGAGTCCAGTGCTCCTCCAGCGCCTGAATGGTATCCGGGCTGTCGCACTCGGGGAACCGCTGCCGGTACTGTTCAAAATCCATGCCGCCGTCCAACAGCAGCTTGGCCGCGCCCACCGCACCGTTTTTTACGCAAACGTAAAGCGACTGATAGTCATGGACGTCCACCCACATCCTCATTTGCAGGAGTTTCTCCGCAATCCAGAAGTCCTGCTTCCGGCTGGTCAGCACATGAAGCGTCCTTGCCGAACAGGAATCCCCGGACATCCCTTTTTTCACCAGCTCGGACAGCGTGTTCCAATCCTTATCTGTGGCAAACTGCTCCAAGAGGCGGGACGGCGCGGCGGCAACTTGCTCCTCGCTGCATTGCCTGATGATCTCTCTGGCAATATGGCGATGGCCTGGGAACGCATAGACGGCCATCTCGCCGTGGAAGGACGGGGACAAATCCTCTACACGATCTGCCGCGTTTTTCAGAAGGGCGCCCACCTTTTGGAGGTCATTGATGTCGATGGCTTTCCTGCAGGCTGCGGTATAGCCGGATTCCGGGAACCGCTCAACATCATAAAGCAAAAGGCTCGTCATCCTTCTGCCCACGGCGCCGGGACGTCCCGCTGCCTCCACCAACAGGCCGTCCGCATGGGCGTCCAGCAGCTTGGGGTACAGATTCAGAAATGCGTCCAGCTCTCCCTCCCGGATGGCCAGTACCGCTTTGTCGTAGTCGCTGAGGTGCAGGGGCCGCTTGCCCACGGTGTCCATGTAGGCGGTGATGCTGCCGGTCATGTGGCGCAGGAGCTGCTCGGTGTGGGACATGGCCTCCTCCTGCCGCTCCCGCTGCTCCACCAGCGCCGCGATGATGGCCTTTTCCTCCTGTTGGCTAAGATGCACCACCCTGCCGCCCGTGTCCTCCTCCACGTCTCCGACCTTCATGTATCGGGTGTGGGCGGCATGGTCGCCGTGGACGGCCTTGGTGATGGCAGAGGCGGTGAGGAACATCCGGTCCAGGTCATTGCCGTTCTCGCCCAGGGTCTTGCCGACGATGAAACTGCTGGTTACGCTTTTTTTCTGCGCTTCATCATACCACTTGAGGTATACGTCCACATAAACGCCCTCGCTGCCGCCGTAGTCCACGGTACAGAACAGGTCGGCGTCCTTGGGGATCTCCCGGCCATCCTCCCACTCGGAGCGCAGATCAAAATACTCGTCAGGCAGATAACCCTGCCCCTCCAGCCGGTGCTTCAGTTCCACAAATACTTCCTCAGCGGTGCGCTGGCCATCGTACTCCAGTTTCTGGGGGTTTTCCGCTGAGGGCTTCCAGCGGTCAAATTCAATGATTTTCATACGGTTTTCCTCCTGTTGCTCATATCATGGCGAGTTCGCCCTGATCCATCTGGCACTGTGCTTCATTCAGGATATCTGTAATCTGGCAGGCCCCGGCAGCTGCTGTTTGGGCGGCCGCCCTGATTTGCTCCTTCTGTTCTGCGGTCAGCACAGCGCCATGTTCTGCAAATCTTTCCGGGAATAAATCCTGTTTGATCAGCCCGGTGACGTACTGCTCAATGGATAACCCTCGTTTCGCCGCCTGGATGTGGATATCCCGGAACAACTTCTCATCTGTTTTGATTGCGATTGCTTTTGCCATTTTAGCCTCCTTACCCGCCGTCGTGGCAGTTGCAGGGAAGGTCGTCCTCGGGGAACATCCAGCACATGGCCTGCTGGTTCAGATCCGCCGCCACGAAGTCGCGCCACGCCCAGTCCCGCCCAAGCCCCTTCACCGTGATCAGGTTGGGCTTTGCGCCGTCCTCGATGGCGATGGCCCGCTCATAAAGATCCCGGTGCCGGTGGTACAGGGTGCGGATCTCCTTTTTCTTCATACTGGGACAAAAAAAGCAGGAGGATTTCCCCGGCAGCGGCAGGCCCGCCCGCTGGATGGCGACCACGCAGTCCTCCCGCGTCCAGCCCCAGTCCATCAGCGCATAGACCTTGGTATACTTGGGGTCGGCCTCGTCATGCTCCCTGGCGTTTTCCCGCCTGTTGATCTCATCCACATCGAAGCCGATGTACTTGAACACCTTTTCGCCCCTGGCCCAGACCTCCCGGCAGGGCGGGTAGTTGTTGCAGAACTTGTCCTGCGGCCCGGCCTTGTGCTTGAGGGAGCATTTCTTGTACCCGTAGGCAATGGCGGGCAGGGTGCCGGAGCGCAGGCACTCCTGTTCCAGCGTCAGCCGGTTCCCGTTTTTATCCGTGCAGTAGACGGTCTGGATCTTGGGCATCCCGTGCCGGGCCAGCCACTCATCCATAATGGTCAGGTATTCGTAAGTGCAGGGCTGTTCGCTGCCGGGATCCGCGAACAGGATCAGGTCAACGGGGATACCCTTTTGATGCATCCCCACCAGCATGGCAGTTGAATTGATCCCGCCGCCATAGCTGACGATATTCATAGAGAGACCTCCTTTTCTATTGTGATTTTGGTTGTCCTGTCTGTGCTTGATATGTTATAATTGAGCCATGTGAAATCATCCGAGGGGAGGGGCTGCACGGTGGAAAATCGGACGTATCTGGCTGTTGATCTCAAGAGCTTTTACGCTTCCACCGAGTGCCTGGAGCGCGGCCTTGATCCCCTCACCACCAATCTTGTGGTGGCGGATCCGAGCCGAACCGAGAAGACCATCTGCCTGGCGGTTACCCCCAGCCTGAAAGCCTGGGGCATCTCCGGCCGGGCGCGGCTATTCGAGGTAGTGCAGAGGGTCAGGGAGGTCAACGCCCAGCGCCTGCGTTCCGCGCCCGGACGGCGGTTCACCGGCTCATCCTCCGATGATACCGCCCTGAAGGCTGACCCCGGCCTTGCGCTGGATTACATCGTGGCCCCGCCGCGGATGGCCCATTACATGGAGTGGAGCGCCCGTGTTTACAATGTGTATCTGAAATACGTTGCGCCGGAGGATATTCACAACTACAGCATCGATGAAGTTCTGATGGACGTGACCAACTACCTGCCCGCCTGCGGGCTCACTCCACGGGAGTTGGCCCGAAAAATTGTGCTGGATGTGCTGGACACCACTGGTATCACCGCCACGGCGGGCATTGGGACCAACCTCTATCTGGCAAAGGTCGCCATGGACATTGGGGCAAAGCACATCAAACCGGATGCCAGCGGAGTCCGCATCGCCAGCCTGGACGAGCAGAGCTACCGCCGTCTGCTGTGGGATCACCGCCCGCTCACCGATTTCTGGCGGGTTGGCGGCGGTTATGCCAGAAAATTAGAGGCAAACGGCCTGTACACCATGGGCGATATCGCCCGCTGCTCCCTGACCCGGGAGGATCTTCTCTATGATCTGTTCGGGGTAAACGCGGAGCTGCTGATCGATCACAGCTGGGGCTGGGAGCCCTGCGCCATGGCAGATGTCAAAGCCTACCGTCCGGAATCCAAGAGCATGGGATCCGGGCAGGTTCTGCAATGCCCCTACGGCTATGACAAGGCCCGGCTGGTGGTACGGGAAATGGCGGATCAGCTGGCGCTGGATTTGGTGGAAAAAGGGCTTGTTACCGACCAGCTGGTACTGACGGTGGGCTATGACATTGAAAACCTCCGCGACCCGGAACGGAAAAAGCAGTACCACGGCGAGGTGAAAACCGACCGCTACGGGCGGCAGGTTCCCAAGCATGCCCACGGCACCGCCAACCTGGAGGCGTATACCGCGTCCACCAAACTCATCGTCAACGCCGCGCTGGATCTGTTTGACCGCGTTATCAACCGGGATCTGCTGGTGCGCCGGTTCTATCTCACCGCCACCCGTGTGACGCCCGAGGAGAGTGCTCCGGATAAAAAAGCCTATGAGCAGCTGGATCTGTTCACAGACTACGCCGCGGCAGGGGAGCGGGAGGCCCGGGAGGCGGAGGAGCTGAAACGGGAGAAAAGGCTTCAGCAGACCATGCTGGATATCAAGAAGCGGTATGGGAAAAACGCCATTTTGAAGGGCATGAATCTGGAAGACGGCGCGACAGCCAGGAACCGCAACAATACGATTGGGGGCCATCGCAGTGGGTAGCTATGACGATATCATCAACCTGCCGCACCACGTTTCCAGCACCCGCCCCCATATGCCCATGATCGACCGGGCGGCGCAGTTCCAGCCCTTCCGGGCCTTGACCGGCTATGAGGACACCGTCCGGGAGACGGCCCGGCTGACACAGGAGCGCGTGGAGCTGACGGACGAGGAGCGGGCCCGGTTGGACGTGATCCTGCAAACGCTGGCGGACAGCATCGGCAGCCGTCCCCAGGTAGTCCTGACCTATTTCCAGCCGGACAAAAAGAAGGCCGGGGGCGCGTATATCACAGCCACCGGCCAGCTAAAGAAAATTGACGATATTGAGGGCGTTCTGATCCTGCTTGGCGGGGAACGGATCGTGATCGAGGATCTTCTGGATATCCAGGTCACCGACCCATCGTCAGCTCCGCAAGTGTAAATTCCTTCGCTATTACCGTCCTCCCGCCTTTCCAAACAGTTTCGCCTTATAGTCCGGCGCGTGAACTTCCAGCAGATACCGCTCATTGCCGCACTTGTACAGGCACACGCCCCGCTGGGGGTAGCGGATCAGCTCGTACTCCGAGCCCTCCAGCTGGAGGTTGTCCATATAAAATTTCCTGTCCACGCTGCCCGCGTTGAACAGGAATTGATGGGTGGGGATGGCGAACAGGGGCCGGGTCAGCTCCCGGATGCCGTCCACGTCGAAGTCCTCCAGATTCTGCGAGGCCAGGATCAGCGCCGACTCCTTCTTGCGCACCCGCTTCAGGGTGTTGCGGATGTACTCGATGGTGGTGACATTGGACAGCCAGATATACAGCTCGTCCAGGGTAGCCACCGTATTGCCCACAGTGAGGAGCTTGTCGCTGAGGAAGGACAGGACATTAAACAGCATGGCGTCCTTCACATTTTTGCTGGCCTGCAATAAGCCCTTCACCCCGAACACCAGGAACCGGCTGGAGGTGATGTTGGTGTGCCCGTTGAAGAATTTGCTCTCCGCGCCCCGGCACAGGGAATGGAGCCCCAGCAGGATCTCCCGGAGCAGTTCCTTCGGGTAGAGGGGGCTGGCCTCGTCCCCATAGTGCTGGTAGGCGTCCTCGATTACGTCATAGAGGTCGGAGAGGATAGGGAATTGGCCGGAAGGCAGGCCGGAAAAGTCGGTTTTGTCATCCAGGCCCCATTTGGCGTACAGCCGCCCCAGCATCAGCTCGATGGTGTCGATGTGGGCGTCGGAAAAATCCTTGTAGGAACGGAAAAAGTCCTTGAGGAAGGAGATGTGCTGGCTGAGGAGGGTACGCTGGCGGAAGGTGTCCGGCGCTTCGTCATCCTCCTCATGATCCACACTCCACGCCTTGGGCTCCAGCGGGTTGATGCGGTACCGCCCGTCCATCAGATCCACGAAGCACCCGCCCAGATTGGCGCACAGGTCGATGAGCTCATGCTCGGGATCCAAACAAATCGCGGACTTGCCGGATTCCAGGATATTGCACAGGAGCAGCTTGAGCAGATAGCTCTTGCCCTGGCCCGAGTTGCCCAGGATCAGGACGCTGGCGGTGGTCTTGTCCTCAGCGCGGCGATCCATATCCACGATGACATTGGAGCCGTAACGATCCCGGCCCACGTAGAAGCCCTGGGGATCGGTCTTGCCGGAGTAGTTGAAAAAGTACAGGTTGGCCACCGATCCGGCAGGCAGCACCCGTTCATACTGGGAGCCAAAGGCGTTGAACCCCGTGGGGTTGGCGGACTGGAAGCCCTCCCGCTGGCGCAGAAGCAGGGGATCCTGGGTGAGCTTGGACCGGGCCAGCTCGGCGGTGACAAAGTCCTTCAGCGTGGACAGCTTGGCCTGATCCGGGGCGCTGATGTCAATGAATACCGCGCAGTGGATCAGCGGCTCCCGGCTGCGGTGCATCTGGGTGACCAGCGCGGCCACGTCCTGAAGGTCGCTCTCCGCCGCCACGGATTGCTGGAGGTCGTTGGTGTTGGATCGGGTCAGGCGATTCTTGTTGCTGGCGTTCTGGATGATCTGCTTCTCCTCGGCGGCGGTGACCTGCCGGGCGTAGAGGGAGAGGTTCACCCCGTCCTTGGCTCCAAGCTGGCTCAACAGGGCCAGCTCCTCGGTAGAGGCTGCGTAGCCCCGCAGGGCCAGAAAGGTGTGATACGCACCGCCGATGATGGAGCTGTCCGTGTTGAACTTCACCACGGACGGGGCCACCATATCCAAAAAATCCTTGGGCTTGGGAACAGCGGCGGGCTTGACCGCCGTTTTCTTCTTCTGCGGCTTTTTAGCCATGGCGGACCGCCTCCTCTCCGTCAAAATCAGGGAACCGCTCAGCGGCCATGTCCCGCTGGTAGTAGACCGCCAGGATGCGCTTGATGTCCTGGGCGTCCGCCAGCCGGATGTGGAAGCCCCCATCCCGGAGGCTTTTCTCCGTCTGCCGGGGATCGGCGGCGCTGTCCTTGTCCACGGGGTAGACCAGCGCGAACTCCCGCGCCGAGGCGGTGGTGGCCTGGATATCGTCCAGGTGGGCGGCGTCCTGCCGCAGCAGTTCCCGGATGGCGGGGAGCTGCTCCTGCTCCAGCCGCCGGTGATAGAAGTCCTGGTTGGCCTGGAAGGATTCGCGGGAGTCCATAGCCAGGAAGCGCACCGAGGTGGTGGCCCGGAGCAGGTTGGTCAGGGCGGTAACCCGGCTCCGCACCCCCTCGGGGGACAGGACGGACAGGTTATCCGGGCTGAGCATGAAAAAAACCAGCTCCCCCTTGGCGGTTTTCACGCCGTGTTCGGTGAGCTGGCTGATGCCCATGAGCTGACGGGTAGACTGGCGCTCCCGCAGCTCCTTTTTCTGTTTTCGGTTCAAGGTTCGTTCTCCTTCCATTCAAAGTATTGCTGTTTCAAAAACAGGAAGCACAGGGCGTACCGTAGGAAATCCAGGATGCTGGCGTCCTCCAGACGGATGCTGAGGAAGGCGTACAGCACCGTGGCGATCAGCGGCGGCACCAGCCCCAGCTGGGCCAGGGCTAATACAGACAGGATGAAACCTACGCCGATTACCGCCACGTCCCGCAGCGCCCACAACCACAGGGTGGGCTTGGCTTTCAGGTTGTTTGGGTAGATGTACATTGATATTGTTTCGCCTCCGATTCTGCGGCGGGCTGGTACACCGCCACAGGGATATTTCGTTTCTTGCAGTTGTCAATCACATAGTTCGTCCCTCTGGACTTGCCGTCCCAGAAGGCCACCACCAGGTCGGCGTACTCGATAATGGTGATGTTGCGGCGCAGTGGAGCGCCCCGCCCGTATTTCCCGTACTCCGGCAGGAACTCGGTCAGCTTCAGCCCGTGCCGCAGGGCATAGCTTTTGGCACAGGCGTCGATGCCCCGCGCCCCGCCCGACACGATCTCAGTTACCCCCTCCGGGAGATACTCCTCCAGATGATCCACGTGGAGTCCCCTTGAGCCAATCACTGCTGCTTTCATCTCTCATCCCTGCTTTCATTTTGTAGATATACTGCGTATCTAATCAAAGGATTATACCACAGTATGGATATAAAATAAACGCGCAATATATCTACACAGGGGTGATCCTATGGCAGTGAGAAGCGTTTCCATTCGGATCGAAGAGGAGATGCTGGAGAAGCTGGGATATGTGGCGGACTATGAGGGCCGCTCCATCAACAGCCACGTTCTCGTTTTGATCCGGGAAAGCATCAAGGGCTTTGAGGCGGAGCATGGGGCCATTGAGGGGCCTGTCAGCTCGGACGTGAACGTAAAACCGCCCCGAAAGGGCTGACAGGACAGAAGGAGGGCGGCAAGCTGCCGCCCCCTTGACATTTGGCCTTAGTGTTCCGCGCGTCCAATGGCCTCCATGGCCTCCAGACACCATACCGCGTGTTCCTTCAGCGCCCGCAGCAGCACCATCTCCGCGGGATTGAGCGCGTCCATTGCGGCGACCTTCCCCAGGGGATGCATATCGATGCCCAGGGCCGGGCAGTCCAGGAACATCTCGCCGGGATGGTGGATGTGCGGGTGGACGCTGGCCTGGCCCCAGTGGGGTACCTGCGCCCGGTAGCTCCAGCTGGCCACCTGCCCAGACTGGGCTGTGCGGGTAGTTTCATTCCAGGTCAGCGCCATTGCCCGCCGCCTCCTCCTGCTCCGCCGCTTCCGCCTCGTCCAGCACCCGCTGGATCAGCCCCAGCACGAACTCCTTCTGGCTCACCTTTTTGCCGGTGCGCTTGCTCTCCCGTTCCAGGTGCCGCTTCAGCCGCTGGAACATCTCCTCGGGCATCTGAAAGGCCATGGTGCGCATACCCTCCGCCATTTTTTCGTTCCCTCCTTTGTAGTAGTTGGTCAGCAGCTCGGTGATGTACGCGCTCAGCGTCAGCCCGGCCTGCTCCTGTTCCGTCCGAACCCGGCTGTGGAGCTCTGCCGGGATCATGGCGCAGAGGTTCTTCTGATTATCAGCCATATTTACTGCACCGTCCTTATTCGTCTGATTCAGACGCATTTTTGATAAAATCCTGGATCATCCTGGTAAAAAGGGTCTGGAGCGTCCAGCCTTGCTCTGCGCATAGCATCCTCAGCCTTTTGTATGTATCGGGGTCTGTCCGGATCTGTATATGTCTGGCTTTTTGATCCATTTGCAACGGCTCCTTTCGTCTTTAGTAAGGACAGTATACCGAAAACAAGGCTGAAAAGCTATTCACCATAACCAACGAAGATTCCCGCCAAAACGAAGCAATACCAACAGTTAGCCCGCTTTTAGAACCAGCGCCATCCCGTGCATCAGGTATTCCACGCATGGGATGGCCACGCTGTTGCCCAGCGCACGGTATCTGGGCGAGTCCGCCGCACCGGGCAGGGCGGTCCAATCGTCCGGGAAGCCCTGGAGGCGTTCGCATTCCCTCGGCGTGAGGCGCCTTATCAGCAAAGGGGCTTCCACCACCAGCTTGTCCTGTGAGACATACTGGGCGTTGGGGCCTTTGCAGTCGCTGGTGGTGAGTGCGCCGACCGTCTCCTGATAGATGAGGTCGGTTGCGTCCTTATACTGGCGTGCGCTCTGGGTTGAAACTACATCGCCCTCCTGGAATCGATCCACCCGCTGGCGTGAAAAGACGGCGTGGTGGTCTGTGGCGGTCAGGGTGTAGGCGATATCCTCTTGGAACCCGATCCCATTCCCGCCGTTCTGCGGCTGGCGGTCGATGGCGTTGCCTGTGATGCAGAATACAGGTTCCTCCTTCTGCATGACCAGGCTGAGGTTGTTGCCGCCAGTGCCCGCGCGGCAGGATAGGGTGGGGGCCACCTTGTGGGGGCCGGTGTACCGGGCGTCAATGCCATGATATGTGCTGAAGTTTATATTTTCTTTACTCATGTGTATTCTCCTTCAAAATTCAATAGCTTTTCTAAAAGTTGCTCACATAATATTTTGAAATGGTATAATGGTTTCGTTCAAAATACAGGAGGTGAAGTGAGTTGTGAACGAAACCACAAAGGAACTGATATCCGCCACAATTCAGCGTTTGTCTAATGCTGGCTATAGCGGAGCAATCATTGAAACGT